>CAZBRI010000006.1:0-21972 GCA_964494055.1 uncultured Anaerolinea sp. | reverse complement strand
TCTCTACCGGCGGATTTTAAGTCCGCTGCGTCTGCCTATTCCGCCATCGCCCCGGGTATAAACAATTTGATAAATTACTATTTACCGGTTGATTTTACCCGTCACTTGTTCAGGCGTAAAGGGTTTCCATCAATATTACAAATAAATCTGGATCAATTATGGAAAACCATCAGGTACATTTTCCTTGATGGCAATTATAATAATGGCAGAATTTTGAAAAGATAAAATTAGTTATTCGAATTTTGGAGGATTGTAATGGATATAAGTCAATATTTTATTAAAGATTATACAGGTCCAAAATTCTTATTATTTGGCACTACACACTTGATTACTCTTTTGGTGATCGTTGTGTTTATTTTACTATTGACCCGTTTCAAGGGTTCTGACGAAAAAACTCTGAAAAGAGTTCGGTGGACTCTGGCAATAACCCTCTGGTCGGCAGAATCAGCCTGGCATATCTGGAATTTAGTTTGCGGCACATGGAACATTCAAACCATGCTGCCGCTTCACATGTGCAGTGTTCTCATCTGGCTCACAGGTTTCATGCTGATTAATAAGAATTATTCAATTTATGAATTTGTCTATTTCCTGGGAATTGGCGGAGCGCTGCAGGCTTTACTGACTCCGGATGTGGGTATCTATGCTTTCCCTCATTTTCGATATATTCAGACTTTCGTGTCCCATGGATTGCTGGTGAGCGCAGGAATATATATGACTGTAGTTGAAGGTTTCAGGCCTACCTGGAAATCAATTGGACGGATTTTTTTGATCGCGAATATCTACATGTTGATCATATTTTTTGTCAATACGGCTATCGGCAGTAATTACCTGATGATTAACGGTAAACCTCCTATTGCCAGTATCATGGATCTATTGCCAGCATGGCCATATTACATACCATACCTCGAAGGGATCGCCCTGGTTACATGTTTGATTTTATATATCCCATTCATAATTAACGATTGGCGTTCCAAATCTGTTTCAGTATGAATAATCTATTAAATAAATACCGGTACCTCAAGAGAAAGTCAAGGTGCCGGTATTTTTGATTTAATTTTGGCCGGGTGTTCTGACGACAAGAACAGAACAGCCCGCCTGCCGAACAAGATCTCTGGATAAACTGCCCATCAGCCAGCCTGTAAGATTACCGCTGCCGCGAGAACCGCATACTAAGAGGTCAATATTCTCGCTGGATATAAAAGAGAGGATTTGTTCAAGCGGGTCTCCCAATTTCAAAACTTTATTGATATTTTCCCTGTTTCCTAGCTGGGTATGGGCTTTTTCAAGGAACTCCTGGCCATGGAGTAAATTTGCCTGGTTAAGTGAAGCTTCCTCTTCAACGGAGAGAGTCGGCAGTGTTAGTCCTGCCGGTTCAATCGGGTAAGTGATGCGCACTGGAGTGACAACGTGCATTATGTCGATGTGAGAATCCTGGGGTAATGGGAAACTGCCTAAATATTTACAGGTATATTGTGATGCATCTGAACCGTCGGTCACCAATAAAACTCTTTTTAACCCTGTGTAAGGTTCGCGGGCAATCAAAACTGGCCATCTGCCAGAGTGAAGTATATTCGTGGCAACATTCCCAAGAAAGCCTCCAAATTTACCTGCTGATTTACTTCCCATGACTATCAGGTCAGGGTTGTGTTCATGGCCATAATTCATTATCGTTTCAGACGGGTACCCCTGAATCAATTCTGATTTGAATTGAAGATGACGGCTGACGAGCAGATTTTTTGTTTTCTCGGCCTCAAGCTCAATTCGGGAATATTCGGATCCTTCTATAGGAGTGAATACCCTTAATGATGTAATCTTGTGTTCTGCAAAATGAGGCAAATCAGCCAAAAACTGGATTGCCGGACGCATATTTGGAGAACCATCATCAGCCAGCAAAATATTATTTAAATTGATATTTTCAATTGTGACCATATTATTCTCCTTTCAATATGAAAAGAAAATCTTTATCGTTCTATTTAATACTTTAGCACAAATTTTGATGTTTGATGCAATCGATTTTGAGATATGGTATTATTTTTTATATTGAAATGCAGCAATTCTGTTTAATTTCAAAGCGATGAAAGACAGTCTGTTGAGGCATTTCAAAATAAATTCATTATCAGGATACCAACATAAAAAATGTATATGAGAAATGGTAAAAAATAATTCTAGAAGCATCTTGCGGTTATAATCGATTTATAAATAATCGTTTTTTTGAAATAATTGTTTTGGAGAAAGTTTAAATGGAAATTGTTTGGTATGGGCATTCTTGTTTTCGGTTTATCGAACGCGGTATGGCAGCGGTTGTAACAGACCCGTTCGATAATGAAGTGATTGGATATGAACCCTTAAAATTACGAGCTGATATTGTGACTGTAAGTCACGATGTTCCCGGACATAATTTTATCAGCGCTGTTAAAGGAACAACACACAAATTAAACGGACCAGGCGAATTTGAAATTGGCGGTGTTTTTATCACAGGTGTTCAAACTGATGCAAACAGCAAAAAAGGTGCTGAAAGACCCCGTAATACCCTATTCTTATTTGATTTTGATGGTTTGACTATTGCACACCTGGGTGATTTGAGCCAGGTGCCTTCACAGGCTGAAGTGGAGGCATTGGGAACGGTAAATGTTGCCATTGTTCCGGTGGGCGGCGGCAGCGGTTTGAATGCCGCAAAAGCGGCTGAGGTAATTTCTTTACTGGAACCGAATATTGTTATACCCATGCATTATGCATCCAGTAATGAAAAAATAACACTTGATCCACTTTCGAAATTTTTGAAAGAAATGGGAATTCCATCTCATGAAACAGTGCCGTCCTTAAAAGTTACCCGTTCTGGCCTGCCGGATGAAACCAAAGTGGTCGTTCTGGATATAACAAGCAGCTAGGAGTCCATATGCCAGTAAAACTGCTTATGATGTGGGATATTGCCCCTGAAAGGGAGCAAGAATATTTTGAATTCGTGATTGGTGAATATATACCGGGCATGCAGAGGCTTGGCCTTGAACCGACGGAGGCCTGGGCGACTATTTATGGTGAGTACCCACAAATTCTAGTTTCATTGCTGGCCCCCGATCTTCCAGATGCCCAACGAATACTAAATTCTGTGGAATGGGGTAAGCTGCGGGATCAACTTTTCAATTTTGTGAAAAATTACTCGCAAAAAATTGTTCCTGCCAAAGGCGGGTTTCAATTTTAGTTTTTCCTAGGTTAGATTTATCTTGAACCGTCGAAAGCAGCATGTCAGATTTTTCTGATCGAGTTCTTAATTGGTATGCATTAAATGCCCGCGTCCTGCCATGGCGCGGGCTTTCTGATCCATATGCTGTATGGGTATCAGAAATAATGCTGCAGCAAACGCAGGTGGAGACTGTCATACCTTATTTTCATAAATGGATGAAATTATTTCCAACTGTAACTGCTTTAGCGATGGCAACCGAACAATCGGTTTTGTCAGCTTGGGAAGGGATGGGGTATTACAGCCGTGTTCGCAATCTCTATAAAGCTGCCCGCGTTGTTGTGGAAAATTATCAGGGCAGGATTCCCGGTGAATTTGATCAATTAATTAAACTGCCAGGAGTAGGTAAATACACTGCTTCAGCAATCTCGTCCATAGCTTTTTCTGCTGATATTGCAGCCATAGACGGAAATATCAGGCGGGTATTTACCCGTGTTTTCGATGTTTCATCAGCTGTTGATAAACCGGCTGGAGAAAAAATACTCTGGGATTTGGCGCAGGAAAATGTCCCATCCGGACGGGCAGGGGATTATAACCAGGCGTTGATGGACCTTGGTGCTTCAATATGTATACCAAGAAAGCCGCTCTGCGAGTTATGCCCATTTCTGACGATTTGTAAATCCGTTGATAACCCCGAAAGCAGACCTGTACTCAGCCCGAAGAAGAAGGTTCCCCACAAAATTAAAATGGCGGCAGTGATTATGCATCAGGATAACGTGTTATTATTTTTAAGACCATCAAAGGGATTGCTGGGGGGTATGTGGGAATTTCCAGCGGTAGAAATCAATGAAAAGGGTATCAGTGCTTCCAGTGAATTTGCTGTAAAACTTTCAGAAACATACAATATCAACATAGTCCCGGGAGAAATTATCCTGGAAGTGCGGCATGCCTATACTCATTTCACTGTTAATGAAACCGCTGTGATGTGTACATTAATTGGGGAAAATACTGGAACACTCGAATGGATCCGTTCTGGTGAACTCAAACACATACCAATGGGTAAAATTGACCGCAGCATATCGCAGGCAGTTTAATAAAAAAAGCCTTTTCATGGAAATTCATTCCGCGAAAAGGCTTTTTACTTATCCCTTTGTAACTGTTACAAAAACCATCGGTCTTCTTTTAGTTTCATTGAAGATAAATGTCCGGACAACGTCCACGATATCCCTTTGCACACTCATTCCCCCCGAATGAATGACATCAATGACGCGTTTTCGTACCGCAGGTACTAAAACGGCAGCATCTTCGGATGAGAGAAATCCGCGGGTCAGGATTTCAGGATCATCCAACAGGCGGTTTGTGTATTTATCGATGCTGAGGTTCACAACGAAGATACCGGACCTGGCTAATTGTTCCCGTTCTTTCATTACATCCGGATCTGCATCGCCGATACTTGCACCCTCAACGATCACATAGCCGCCGGGGATTCGTTCTCCCAGGTTCAATTCGCCATTTTCCAGCTCAACGATCTGTCCGTTTTCAGCGACGATAATTTTATCTTTTGGGATTCCAACCTCTTCTGCCAGGGCGGCATGACGGCGAAGCTGTCTCAGCTCACCATGCATCGGCATGAAGTATTTTGGACGAAGCAGGTTGATCATTAATTTTTGTTCTTCCTGGCTCGCATGACCTGATACGTGAACAGGTGCTATGTTGTCATAAATCACATCGCAGCCAACACGAAGCATACGATTGATCGTTTTACTGACCGCTTCTTCATTCCCCGGTATTGGGTGAGAAGATAGAATGACGGTGTCATTTGGAAGAAGATCAAACTGCCTGTTGGTGCCTGCGGATAACCTTCCAATGATGGAGGACGGTTCACCCTGTGATCCTGTACACATCAAAACGACCTGGTCAGGCGGCAGATTAAGTGCGGTTTCGGTGGAAACAAGCGTATCATCCGGCACCAGTAAATAACCCAATTTGCGGGCCATTTTTGCGTTATCGACCATACTGGTTCCGACAAAAGCGAGTTTTCTTTTTTGTTTTACTGCTGCGTCTGCAACTTGCTGCATCCTGGAGATTAATGATGCGAATGTGGCAATGATGACCCGGCCGGGAGCATTTTTGATCGCATTTTCAAAGGCTGGGCCGATCACTTTTTCTGAAGGAGTCCAGCCAGGGCGTTCCGCGTTGGTTGAGTCACTCAACAGCAGGTCCACCCCGCGGGTTGATAACTCGGCCAGTTTTGCGTAATCTGGAGGCCAGTTATCAACTGGTGTGTGATCAAACTTGAAATCACCGGTGTGAACAACCAAACCGGCTTTCGTTGTGATCCCCAATCCGACTGCATCCGGGATGCTGTGGCAGACATGGAAAAAATCAACTTTGAAAGGACCAATTTGTATTGTATCCCCGGCTTTTATTGGCCGGAGATCAGCCTTTGAGCCAAGACCATTGCGTGCAAGCTTAACTTCAATCAGGCCGAGGGTTAAATTGGTTCCAAATACAGGTGCAGGGATCCGGGATAAAACATGGTGAATTGCCCCGATATGATCTTCATGACCATGGGTGATGATTATGCCGTCTACCAGGTGAGATTTATCATATAAATACTCAAAGTCTGGAATAATGTAATCCACACCGATCATGTCATTTTCGGGAAACATCAAGCCTGCATCAACGACCAGAATATGTTCGTTAAATTCGTAGGCCATCATGTTTTTGCCCACCTCCCCGAGGCCCCCCAGGGGAATAATTTTTAATTTGTCGCTCATGAAATTTCAATACCTCATTAAAAAATAATAATCCGCTTTATTGCGGTTTGCGTTTAGTGAAAAAAATAATATCCCCTTTGAAGTCAGGGGTGTATAAAATGAAAAAGATTTACCTAAACAAAATTAACTGCCGATTGGCAGACAAAGTCAATTTATATCTTTTTTCAGTATAGCATAGAAAAAGAACATTTCAATATCAAGGCTGGATTATTAAAGATCACTGCCGGTTTTGATTTGGAGAAAAATCAGCACTGTTTTGATCTTTTATAACTTTCTTAGCTGCAATCTGGTCGATGCTATACTATTAATTTTGTTGATTAATTTGAAATGGGATGTAAAATAATAAAAGTCACAACCGGTTTAAGAGAAAAATATTGTTTGAAATTAAAAATAGGAATCGCAAGGATGGAATCAATAATTTTTAAAAAAGGGCCTAATTTATAAGTATTAATCACCGGATCAGTTTACGCAATTTTTTTCGGTTAGAACAATTTAATTAAAACATATAGCATAAATTTCACAACCTTCTTTATGTTGAAAAGGAGAATGGCATGACTGATTATGAGAAACTTGGGGTTTTTTATCTTGGACGTGAGTTTGATCAAAATACAAAAAAAATGACTGATGACCTGCTGTTATATGATTCAAGGGATCTTGTTACTCATGCCGTTGCTGTTGGTATGACCGGCAGTGGAAAAACAGGATTGTGCATAGATCTGATCGAAGAAGCAGCCATGGATGGAGTCCCTTCCATCCTGATCGATCCCAAAGGTGATCTGGCCAATTTGTTATTAACTTTCCCGGACCTATCACCAGCTGAATTTTTACCCTGGGTAAATCCGGATGAAGCAGCCAGGAAAGGGCAAACCCCCGAAGTTTTTGCAGCACAACAATCCGCACTCTGGCAGAAGGGCTTGGCGGATTGGGACCAGGGTTCAGACCGGATCAAAAATCTTCTTAATAAAACAGATTTTGCTATTTATACTCCAGGCAGCAATGCCGGATTGCCGGTTTCCATTCTAAAATCGTTTGCTGTCCCGCCGTTTGAAATCATGGATGATGGAGAATTACTTCAGGAGAGGATTTCAACAACGGTCGTGAGTTTGCTTGGGCTGCTCAATATAGAAGCAGATCCGGTAAAGAGCCGGGAATATATATTGATCGCCACCATTTTTGGAAATATGTGGAAAGGGGGGATTGATATTGACCTTGTCAATTTGATCAACCAGGTCCAGAATCCTTCGATCACCAAAATCGGAGTGTTGGATCTTGAAACGTATTATCCATCCAAAGATCGGTTTGAACTAGTAATGGCTTTAAATAACCTTTTGGCTTCCCCCGCTTTCAGCTCATGGCTGGAGGGGGTACCGCTTGATATTAATTCTATCCTTCATACATCTTCCGGCAAGCCCCGGGTGGCAATTTTCTCGATTGCCCATCTTTCAGATAATGAACGCATGTTTTTTGTATCGATCCTGCTAAACCAAATTTTGGGCTGGATGCGTACACAGCCCGGAACGACAAGTTTACGGGCACTGGTATACATGGACGAAATTTTTGGTTATTTCCCGCCGGTAGCAAACCCGCCTTCTAAAAAGCCATTGATGACTTTATTAAAACAAGCCCGCGCCTTCGGTGTAGGTATTGTTCTCGCAACACAGAACCCGGTTGACCTGGATTACAAGGGCCTGGCCAATACGGGGACCTGGTTCATAGGCCGATTACAGACTGAGCGGGATAAAGAAAAAATGATGGAAGGACTTGAAGGGGCTGCTGCAAGTTCGGGCGGAAAATTTGACCGCCAAAAAATGGAGCAGCTTCTTGCCGGTTTGGGAAACCGTGTTTTTTTGATGAACAATACACATCAGGATGAACCGGTCCTTTTCCAGACACGCTGGAGCATGTCGTACCTGCGGGGACCTCTGACCCGGTCTCAAATTAAATTATTGATGGATAAATACAAGGCCGGGAATTCGCTTCCGGAAATAAGCTCATCCAGCGGCGGTCCTGTTCAAAATAAAATCTCTGAACCAATCCCAGCTGCACCAGTGACTTCAGCCGGATCAAAGAACCCGCCTGCTCTCCCGCCTGAGATCACCCAATTTTATCTGCCAATAAGGGGTAATAAAACAGGGGTCATTTATCAGCCGAGATTATTGGGTTATGCGAAAATACATTTTGCAGAAACAAAATCAAAAGTAGATGTTACTCAGGATTTAATTGCCCATACTGCTGTCCTGAACGATGTTGTTCCGGTTGATTGGGAAAAAGCCGAAACTGCAGATTTTTCAGCGAATGATCTTGAAAAAACTGCAGCAGTTGGTGTAATGTTTGCAGATGCGCCTGGTGCTGTTTCAAATAATAAAAATTTTATTGAATGGAATAAAGATTTTATTTCCTGGGTGTACGGCAGCCAGAGTTATTCTGTCCTTGTCAGCCCAAGTTTAAGACAATTCTCAAAACCCGGTGAAGAGGAGCGTGATTTCCGGGTCAGGCTGCAGCTCGCGGCCCGTGAGCAGCGTGATGAGATGAGTGATGCATTACGAAAAAAATACGCTCCAAAATTAACTGCTTTACAGGAAAAGATACGTAAAGCACAGCAAGCAGTTAAAGTACAAGAAGATCAAGCCAATCAGGTAAAATTAGATTCTGCTCTTAGTTTTGGAGCTTCTATTTTTAACGCATTTGCGACAGGCAAGATTACTAATAGTAGAACAATTAGTAAGGCGCAAAGAGCTTTTAGCGGTGTTAGCAGGAGTATGAAAGAGAGTAGTGATGTTAATAGAGCCGGGGACACCGTTGAAGCTTATCAAAATCAGTTTACTGAATTGGAAGCAGAATTTAATGCCGAACTGGCAAGTTTGGAAAATAAAATCGATCCAATGACAGAGCAGCTGGAATCGCTGTTGATCAAACCCAAAAAGACCGATATTAACGTTCAGCTTTTTGCATTGGTTTGGACACCCTTTAAAGACGACGGGCAGGGAAGTTTATCTCCTGCCTGGTAAGCAAAGCAGCTTAGGCAAAGAATAAATGGAAAAATTATGACATTATTAATGTATCAGACAGATTCTTATAAAACTGAATTCGATGCCGTGATCACGAATGTTGATCCGGAAGCGCGGACAATTACTCTTGACCGTTCCCTTTTTTATCCGGACGGAGGCGGGCAGCCTTATGATCTTGGCAAGATAATTCTGGATAAGTCTGAATTTCCGGTGACCAGGGTCAAGAAAGCCGGGGACGATGTCCTGCACTTCATCGGCGGAGCGGGACTGCTGCCTGCAATAGGTGAGAATATACACGGCATTATCGATTGGGATCGGCGTTACAAATTAATGAGAACACATACTGCCCTTCACATTTTATGCGGGACAGTATTTCGGGATTATGGGGCATTGGTGACAGGCGGTGATATGGAACCGCTAGGCGGCAGGATGGATTTTGAATTTGAGCGGATGCAGGCGGAACTCGTGCATGATATAGAAGCTGCGGTTAATGCTGAAATTGCCAATGCAAGGCAGGTGAATGTCAATATACTGCCCCGTGAACAAGCATTTGAGATTCCTGACCTGATCAGGACCAAGATCAATTTATTACCTGAAGGAATTTCGATGATCCGGACAGTTGAAATTACCGGATTGGATTTGCAGGCGGATGGCGGCACGCATGTCAACAATACATCAGAGGTTGGGAAAGTGCGTGTGGCTGATTACAAATCCAAAGGCGCTATTAATAAACGAATCTACATTGTTATTGAATAATCCATAATCCAAAAATATCTGAATGGACAGGTGAAAAACTGATGACTGCAAAAGTGATATTAAATCCATATTCAAATCGCTGGAATTCGCAAAAAAGATGGCCGGAAGCTGAAAAAGCGTTACATGATGCAGGTGTTGACTTTGAACTTGCAATCTCATCTGGTCCAGGGAACATTGCCGAATTGACAAAAGAAGCAGTTGAGCAGGGTTTTTCACCTATTATTGCAGCCGGCGGTGATGGAACAATCGGAGAAGTAGTCAATGCGATGGCGCAGCTTACCATGGGTAAAACCGAGTTGACACCGATCGGTATCCTGCCCCTTGGAACGGCTAACGACCTGGCATTTGCTTTAAAAGTGCCCTTTGACCTGAAAGAAGCCGTAAAGGTGATTGCCACAGGAAATGTAAAAATGATGGATCTTGGCAAGGCAAATAATATCTACTTTGCCAATAACAGCGCACTTGGATTGGAACCATACGTCACTGTGATCCAAAACAAGATAACCTGGATCAAAGGTATCATGCGTTACCTGGTCGCAGCAGTCATGGCGATCATGGATAGACCAACCTGGAATGCTCACATGGAATGGGATGGCGGTTCTTATAATGGTCCTGTCTCCTTGATCTATATCGGGAACGGACCAAGATCAGGCGGTGTTTTTTTTATGGGACCGCATGCAGATCCATTTGATGGAAAATTAACCATCGTTTATGGTCACAGGGCAACCAGAAGGGGTATGTTTGCGCTGCTGCCGAAAACGATGAAACCGGCGGAAGGAAGTTATGTCGAGAGCGAAGGAATGTATGAATTTCCTGTCACCTGGCTCAAAGTGCATTTGGAAAACCCGTCACCCGCTCATACTGATGGTGAATTATTTTCAACAGGTATCCAGGATTTGGAATACCGGGTTTTTCCAGGGCGTTTGCCCATGGTTTTACCCTGATTAATAGTGAAGGAGTTTATTTTACACATGAGCTGGCAGACTAATAGGAATGTACAGGCTGCTGATGTCAGATTAACTTAACAGGAATTCAACATTATTGGTAAAACCAGGAAAATTTACCAATGTGATTGTTCTTGGGATCCCAGAAATTGACTTAATTGGTTCGGGCTGCATTTCATTTTCCAGGTGTTCAAAGATTATTGGTAACTCCTTGTTCTACTGATAAAATAAAAGAATGCAAATCGTAAGGAATATTTTTGTCATTCTAATAATCATAATATGTTCTGCCGCAGTCCTGGGAGGTTTATTCTGGGCTGATACTTCATTTGTTAAGCAAGTCAATTCAGGTACTGAATTCATTATCCCCTGGAAGGCTGCACAGAATTTTATGCTTGATGGAAAATCTCCTTACAGTGTAGAAACTTCGCGAAGTATCCAGGAATTGATTGCCACGAAGGCGCAGCGGCAGAGTAAGAATTTATTTCATGTGGATATGCCGCTCTTCATTTTGATGTTTTTTTTTCCATTATCATCCATAATTGATCTCAACCTGGCACGTGCAATCTGGATGGTTGTTCTCGAGATTGCCCTGGGGATTGTGATCATTCTTTCACTAAAACTAAACAGGTGGAAACCCGGTTTATTAATATTAATCTTTATAACGATATTCAGTGTTTTCTGGCTGCCGACGATCAATATGCTGCAGCTGGGCAGTTCATTAATTCTGCAAGCCTGTCTTTTTCTGTTAGCTCTCAGAAGCCTTGAATTGGGATACGACGAGCTGGCTGGTTTTTTGTGTGCTTTCTGCCTGGTTAATCTTGAAGCCACTGCCCTGGTATTGATCATACTTGTAGTCTGGGCTGTTTCATCTCACCGGTGGCGGTTTTTTAATGGATTGATCATGACTTTGACCATCCTGATTATCTTATCCCTGATACTGGATTACTCATGGATGGTGCCATTTGCAGGCTCTCTCATTAGTAAATGGCAAAATGGGACACAAGTTTCAACATTTAGTTTGTTGGAATATTGGATGCCGGGGATAGGTTACAAGCTGGCTCAAATTTTATCCGTGACAGTGTTAGCTTTATTTCTACTCGAACTTCGGGCCGTCCGCGGTCAGGAAGTTCGGTGGCTGTTCTGGACAACCTGCCTGGGTATTGCAGCCGCACCGTTAATGGGATTTTCCTATTTACCGGCCTGGGCAGTTTTTTCTCTGCCGGCAGTTTTACTGATCTTTTCTGTCATGATACAGAGGTGGCGATTGCCTGGTCTCATCGGAGCATTGACTGTCGGCCTTGTTTTGACTGGCGGCCTATGGTATGCCCTGGTTTTCAGGCATAATTCCATCTTTATATTGTTTTACCCGGTATTACTTACCTTGCTGCTTTACTGGATACGCTGGGGTGCAGTCAGGCCGCCAAAGTTATGGGTGGATGAGATCAATGCCAGGGTCTGAAATGCGCGCAAGGGATTATTTGAGCCTTTTTATTGCCGGGATGATATTCAACATCATACTTGCATGGTTTCAACTGGCACCTGGATACATGGATTCTGATTATTATTACGCAGGCGGGTTACGGCTGGTACAGGGTCATGGTTTTACAGAAACATATTTATGGAATTACCTTGATAATCCGCAGAATTTACCGCATCCATCCCATGCATACTGGTATCCCCTGGCTTCCATTCTATCCGCAGCCGGCATGTTTTTATTTGGGAAAAATACTTTTTGGGCTGCCAGATCAGGTTTTATCCTGGCTGCCAGCCTTGTTTCTCCTATCACAGCTTATCTCGGTTATAAAATTTCCGGTAAACGCGGGGCAGGCATCACAGCCGGGCTCCTGGCTATATTTTGCGGGTATCATGCCCCATTTCTTCCAACAACGGACAACTTCGGAATTTATCTTCTATTAGGAGGTATTTTCTTTTTGCTTATTTTGGAGAAAGGAAAGAAAGCCCGGTTGGGTCTGGGATTGGTAATCGGTTTGATGAATTTAGCAAGGGTGGATGGAATCATCTGGTTAGCATTGGCCATATTATCGGTTGTGTATTTGGGGCTGAGTCAGAAACCAAAAGTGAATTATTCGTCCCTGATGTTATCAATACTGACAATTTTATTGGGATACAGCCTGGTAATGGCTCCCTGGTTTATTCGAAATATGTTGACCTGGGGTACCCCATTAACGCCTTCAGGCAGCAACGTGATCTGGATGACGAAATATGAGGATACATTTGCGTGGCCAGCAGCCCGGATAAATATGGCAAACTGGTTGAACACCGGAATCAAAGCAGCAGCGGATGCCCGGCTATATGCAATGAAATTAAATGGGATTAATACTATCGCAGCCCAGTTTGCGTTTATTCTATTTCCTTTTTCTTTGATTGGTATATGGGTGCTGCGGAAAGACTTCAGGGTGCTGCTGGCAGTGCTCGGCTGGATCATCCTGTTTTTTGTGATGAGTATCATTTTTCCTTTCGCTGGATCAAGAGGCAGTTTTTTTCATTCTGCTGCTGCACTTCAACCTCTATGGATTGTTTGTGCTGTAATGGGTGTGGATGCACTCCATTCCAGCATCAGGATTCGAAAAAGGTTTATTGGTTCAACACCAGGATTATTTCGCACAGCCCTCGTTTTTGCCATGATGCTCCTGACCTTTTTTTTATCCTATACAGCAATCGTCGATAGAAAATGGAATCAATTTAAAGATAATTATGACCTGGCAGAAAATATATTGATCCAGCACGGTGCCGGTCCTGGCGATGTTGTATTGACAGCCAACTCCCCCGGATACTTTGCTGAAACCGGCCGGTCCGCCGTGATTGTACCGGATGAAAACCTGGAAGGTGTGTTATTACTTGCTAAAAAGTTTAATGCCAGGTACTTAATCCTTGAAAAAACTTATGTCTCGGATGCCTTAAAATTTATATTTGAAAATCCACAAGGTAAATCAGGTTTAACCCTGATCGGCGAATCAGAAAATGTTCGAGTCTTCCAAATTAAACCCTGAACAAACACTTACGTACAGGCAAATTATTATCCTGCTGTGTACCGCAATATTTGCAGCATTCCTTTACCTTGGAATGTGTCTGTTTGTGTTCCGGATCGGTTTTCCGTTGGATGATGCCTGGATTCACCAGACATATGCCCGAAATTTGGCATTAAATCATCAATGGTCATTTTATCCCGGGATTGTGTCTGGAGGATCAACATCGCCGCTGTGGACAGCATTATTAGCAATAGGTTTCTTCATGGGATTATCTCCTTTAGCCTGGGGTTATATTTGCGGATTTATCTGCCTTTTATTTATCGGTATTCTGGCAGAATTATTTTTTAGAAACACCTTACCTGTATACCGGTCTGCCATACCCTGGGTTGGCTGCATTTTTATGTTTGAATGGCATCTCACATGGGCTGCTTTTTCGGGTATGGAGACGATTATCTACATTCTGTGCATATTAATCGTTTTTTTCCTGTTGTTGGCAGGTTCCAAAAAATACCTGTTATTGGGAATATTAATCGGTATTTCGATCTGGATCAGACCGGATGGTTTATTATTATTACTGCCAGCATTTCTTTCGATATTATTTAAACATGAACAATCCAATGAAAAAATACGTAATTTTTTCTCATCATTGTTTGGTTTCAGTATTTTTTTTCTCCCATATTTATTATTTAATTTGGTTATTTCTGGCACACCATGGCCGAATACTTTTTACGCCAAACAGGCAGAGTATGTAAATTGGCAAAACTCACCCATCATTACACGGATTTTCTATTTTTCACTCCAATTTTTTCAGGGTATCAATCTTTTATTTATCCCCGGATTTATAAAAAACCTGTATCGATCCATCACAGGCAGGAAATGGGAAATCATATTCATCTACGCATGGTTGATTGGTTATGCAGGGATATATATTGCCAGGCTGCCTGTGTATCAGCATGGTAGATATGAAATGCCTGCACTTGCGGTATTTTTGCTTTTAGGATTCCCGGGTTTCATTGAGGATGTGAATTATTTTTTTGTTTCGAAAGCTAAAATCCTTAAAACAATGTATTTTTTTGTCTTTATTGTTATTCTTGCAATTTCAACAATTTTTGGGGCATATACATTTTCTGCTGATACTGCCTTAATCGAAAGTCAGATGGTTGATACTGCCAAATGGGTATCAGTGAATATCCCATTAAATGAAACTATCGCGGCTCATGATATCGGTGCATTGGGATTTTATGGAAATCATCAAATTGTCGATCTCGCAGGGCTTGTTTCCCCGGAGATTGTTCCTATAATGAATGATGATCATAAGATATTATCCTACCTGGATGAAAAAAAGGTGAGATATTTAGCTGCATTTATTAATTGGCGTCCATTATTAACCTCAACTAGTGATAAAATTTTTATAATAAGTGATATTAGGTTTTTGCAAAATACTTCCAATAGCATGGCGGTTTTTCAAAGAAATGCTCCTTGATCTGGTGATTCACAACCCAAATGAGTACTTGTGCTATACTCTGAAGTCACAGGCAGGTTATTTATCATGGATATAATTTCAGTAGTCGTTGTGGATGATCATCCGCTTTTTCGCCAGGGTGTAGCAGATTCCCTGGCGATCGATAGAAGTTTAAAAATAGTCGGCCAGGCTGCTCATGGCGATAAGGCTTTAGAAATGATCATGCACCTTCGGCCAAACGTTGCTGTTGTGGATGTTAATTTGCCGGGGATGAACGGGCAGCAGATCACGCATGAAATCACTAGTGAAAGAATCCCTACCAATGTAATCTTGATGACGGCGTATGATGACGGTGAACAAATGCTGCACGCAGCAATAGCCGGGGCACATGCTTTTTGTTCAAAAGATATTCAGCCTGATGACCTTAATAAACTTGTCCATACTGTTTCTACGGGTGCTTATGTTATGGGCGGGCAAATGATGGATTCGAAGGATTATGAGATCTGGTTGAGTAAGCAATTAGACTCTGTCAGGCGGTCTTACAGCGAACCAGGCAGTCCTTTTCATCCGCTATCTGACCGTGAAATGGAAGTGCTCATCAGGGTGGTTGAAGGGAAAAGCAACAAAGAAATTGCCTCGCTCCTGGGCATCAGTCACCAAACTGTTAAAAATCACATCACTTCAATATTGCGAAAGTTTGGAGTTGAAGACCGTACCCAGGCGGTTGTTTATGCTTTGAAAAGGGGCTGGGTAAAACTTAATTATGAAAAGAGATTTCAGGAGTAACCATGCCTCTTAACGAAGATGCCGTTGAACCCCTGGAAAATGCCAGAAATCATGTACAGCTGGAATTGGATGATGCCAGGCATTCATTAAAAGAAGTCACAATGATGCTGGAGCAAAGCCAGGTGGAAGTGGCAAAACTTGGGCAGCGCAATACTGCCATCAATGCCCACCTGCAGCAAATTCAAAATCAGGGTGAGAATGCGACACTCGAGGAACTGCGTCTGGCTTATGATTCGGCTTTGGATGCTCAGCAGCGTTTATTTGTAATGCGGGGACAGGTCGAGAAATTAAAAGGTGATCAGGCTCACCATCAGCAATACCTGCTGATGCTTGAAAAAGTGATGGGTATTCTCGAAAAACCTGCTGAAAATCAGACGGGTCCTTCAAAGAATGCCGCTGCCAGCATCGAAAGTATTATTCAAGCCCAGGAAGCTGAACGGCAGCGATTATCCAGGCAGATGCATGACGGACCTGCCCAGGCATTATCCAATTTTATTCTTCAAACAGAAATTGCCATGCGTTTGATGGATGTGGATAATGTACGCGCCAGGGAAGAATTAAATAATTTGAAATCCTCTGCCTTAAGCACATTTCAAAAGGTAAGAAATTTTATTTTTGAATTACGCCCGATGATGCTGGATGATCTTGGCTTATTTCCAACGATTAAACGTTATGCAGACACATTTAAAGAACAAACCGGTTTTGATGTCTCGATCAGCATTACAGGAATGGAAAGGCGGCTTGAATCATATCTTGAAGTCATGATTTTCCGTGCATTACAGGAGCTGATGGGCAATGCCGCACGGCACAGTCAGGGCTCAAGCGTCAAAGTCTTGATTGATATGTCTGAAACTTCGATTAAAGTCGTCGTTTCTGATAATGGTCATGGATTTAATAAAGAACTTTTGGACAAGTCCAACAGCCTGGGTTTGAACCTGATCAAGGACCGGGTAGAGATTCTAGCCGGCACATTTATGATAGACAGCGCAATAGGAAAAGGTTCAAGAGTAACAATCACCATCCCCATAAAATCGATATAAATTTTTTGGCATATTGATAAATTTCCTTGATATCCAAATTTGTCCTTGTTTTTTTACTGTATAATGAATAATAATATGGTTAATCTATTAATTTTATTAGGAGAGTGACATGAAACGGGGTAGCCGCATTTTATTGTTTCTTGTGATCGTGATTATCATACTAATTGGCGTTGCATTCTTCGTCTTGAGGGGCAGCTTAACCGGGGGTTCATCAGCGACCCCAACCACATCTCCGATGGTTAATATAGTCGTTGTCGGGCAGCCGATAAAAATTGACCAGGAAATCACCCCTGAATCATTAACGACCCTTCCATATCCCCAAAATATGGTTAATGAAAAAATGGTCACTGATATGCAGCAAGTCGTTGGTAAATTTGCAACAATGAACCTGGATCAGGGTTTACCGATGACTACGAATATGGTGACTGACCGTCTTGGCCAAAATGGGGCAGGCACAATTTACTCCCGTAAAGTTTCCCCCGGCCTGGTAGCCATTTCCATTCCGATATCTCAATTAGGATCAGTGTCATATGGTATCTCAGATCAGGACCGGGTCAACATCATTGCCACAAACATGTTTGTGGATGTTGATTCGAATTTCCAGTCGAAACTGCCGAATTACACTGCCAAAGTGACAGGCCCAGGTTTCATTCCGGATACTTTGCCAATTCTTTCAGCCAGTGTTGCATCCGGCGGTCCCGGTTCGGAGCAGGGCAGGGCAGAATTGGATCCAACTGTTAACCAGGCACTATATCTTGTTCCGTCGGAAGCTCAACGGCCAAGACTTGTATCGCAGATGATTTTACAGGATATCCAGGTATTGCATGTGGGTGTTTTCCCGGCTCAGCAGGACGGCAATTCAACTGCTCCTGCCCAGGAAGCAGCAGCAGCGACACCAACTGTTTCACCGAACATCACTCCTGATCTGATCACATTGATTGTGACCCCACAGGATGCAGTTGCCCTGACTTACCTGATGTACAGTGGCGCCAGGTTTACCTTGACTTTGCGCGCACCTGATGACACGACCCGGGTTGAAACAGAAGCTGCGACCCTTCAATATTTACTCAGCCAGTATGCCATCCCCTTGCCGGCAAAACTTCCATACGTAATGGATAATAAGAGCCTGCCAATTGTTCCAAAGATTTCGGAACCTGCGATCCCTCCAGTCCCATAAAATATTTATAGATTACAAAAAGCAGGATTGGAGATATTTATGCCGGAAAAAACCCGGGTTATAGTTGTTGATGATGTATCCGAGACCAGAGAAAATATTCGGAAATTGCTGCAATTCGAGTCGGACATCGAAGTAGTTGGTACTGCTCGATCTGGCCGTGAAGCCATCCAGATAAGTGATGAGTTAAAGCCTGATGTCATCCTTATGGATATTAACATGCCGGATATGGATGGTATCTCAGCGACTGAAGCGATTCATCAGCGAAGCCCGGTTTCTCAAATAATCATGTTATCGGTTCAAGGCGATCCCAATTATATGCGCCGGGCTATGTTAGCCGGCGCCCGGGATTTTTTAACCAAACCCCCGATGGCTGATGAATTGATCTCTGCTGTACGGCGTTCCGGTGAGAATGCCAGATCAGAACGATCAAAAGCATCCCAGGTTACAACTACAGCTGCTTTTCCGAGCAATCAACCGGTTGGTCCGCTCAGGAATGAAGGCCGGATTATTATGGTTTACAGCCCAAAAGGCGGCAGCGGGGTGACTACCGTTGCTGTCAATCTTGCCATCACGCTGAATAATGAAGAAACCCGGGCAGTCCTGGTGGATGGTAATTTACAATTTGGGGATGTCACAATCTTTCTGAATGAACATGGAAAAAATACAATTCTTGATCTCGCTCCCAGGTCGGAAGAATTGGACCCGGATATTGTAGATGAAGTTATGGTCAAGCAGGCTGGAACAGGTTTGCGAATACTGGCTGCACCGCCAAAACCTGAACTAGCTGAAAATATTCATAGCGACCAGTTTGCAAAGGTATTGAAATACCTTAGAAAGGTTTATCCATACGTTGTGGTGGATTGCACTCATAACCTGGATGATATTACTTTGGCAACATTGGATGCCTGTGATGTACTGGTATTAGTCGTTACCCAGGATATTCCTGCAGTAAAGAATATCAGGCTTTTTATCGATCTGATGAAAACAATTGGTATCTCAAAAGATAAGATCTGTTTTGTTCTGAATAAATATGACAAAAGAATTTCAATTACACCTGAACGCATCGGCGATAACTTGAAGCAGCAGGTTGTGAGTGTCATTCCACTGGATGAACGAATCGTAATCCCATCTGTCAATCGCGGTGTTCCATTTATGATCGATAATAAAACATCACCAATAGCAAGGACGATTTTTAGCCTGGCGGAGACTGTTAGAGCTCATCTGGCGAGACTGAGTGAGTAGTTTTTATTGTTATTCTGGAGGTAAAGTATGTCACTTTTAAAACGGATTGAACAGGGTCAGACCAAGGGCTCTGATGCACCTGGTTCACAAAAACAAGCATTAAACACCTCCGGGTCGAGTGATCAGAGCGGGAGCGGATTTTCCTCACTTCAGTCCCGCAGAGCTGCCAACCAGGCTTCAACCCCGCAAACCGGGACATATTTCGATCTAAAAAGCAGGGTTCAAAATAAACTGCTTGCCGAACTTGATCCTGGCATGGATATCACCAAGACAGAGGATGTTCGCCGAACGATTCTCGAGTTATTTGAACAAATATTGAATGAAGAAAATATAGTTCTCTCCAGGCCTGAGCGTCAGAGACTATTTGAGCAAATTACAGCTGAAATATTGGGTTTTGGACCGCTGCAGCCCCTGTTAGATGATGACTCGATCACTGAAATCATGGTGAATGGGCCAAGAAATATTTATGTTGAAAGAAAAGGTAAGCTTGTCCGGGTTCCGGTAGCATTTGAGGGGAACGATCACGTAATGCGTGTAATCGACAGGATTGTGGCACCGCTGGGAAGACGTATTGATGAATCCAGTCCGTACGTGGATGCCCGTTTACCGGATGGGTCCCGTGTTAATGCAGTTATCCCACCAATTTCACTTGTCGGACCTTCAATAACGATCCGAAAATTTTCAAAAGTCCCGATTTCAATTGAACAAATGATCGGTTACGGATCAATCACCCCGGAAGCCGCAGAATTTATGAAAGCGTGTGTGATAGCCCGCTGTAACATTGTCATATCTGGCGGTACCGGTTCGGGGAAGACGACCCTCTTAAATGTTTTATCTGGTTTCATCCCTCCGGATGAAAGAATCCTGACAATTGAAAACGCTGCTGAACTTCAGCTCAGGCAGGAGCACGTCGTCACACTGGAATCTCGTCCGGCGAATATTGAAGGCCGGGGTGAAATTACAATCCGGCAGCTGGTTGTTAATGCACTCCGTATGCGCCCCGATCGTATCGTAGTTGGAGAGATTCGTGATGAAGCAGCACTTGATATGCTTCAAGCGATGAACACGGGTCATGATGGCTCCATGACAACTGCTCACTCGAATAGCCCGCGAGATACACTCAGCCGTTTGGAAACAATGACACTAATGGCAGGTATGGATCTGCCAGTGCGGGCTATTCGCGAACAAATCTCTTCAGCAGTTCACCTCGTGTGTCATCAGGAAAGAATGAGAGATGGTACCAGGAAGGTGACTTACATCACTGAGATCACTGGTATGGAAGGCGAAATTATAACGACTACTGACATATTCCTGTTTGAACAAACTGGTACAGAAAACGGGAAGATCATCGGCAGGCTTCGCCCGACCGGTCTGCGTCCAAGGTTTATGGATAAAATTGAGGCAATTGGAATTCATTTACCCCCATCGATCTTTGGTGTTGGCGGTGGTCGTCGATAAAGTAACTTTTATAAATTATTATTCAATAAAAAATTCTGGTCATTTTTAATACATATCAAAAAACATACTAACAAAACTGATGAATAACTCAATCAAATTTTATCGCCCAGGTGTTTTATGTCTTCATTAGCAATTTTATTAATTGGTCTCATTGTTGTTCTGATTCTGATTGCTGTGGGTGTCTATATATCCACAAATTCAGAACGCTCAATTGTTGAAGATCGTCTGGGACGTTATCTTGATGAAGAATCCCCCAAGGATAGTAAGAAAAAAGAAGAATCATCCACGGTTCTGACAGAATGGGTAAATCAAAGGGTTGACCGGTCATCGTTAGGGGATCGGATTGCAAAAAACCTTGCAAGGGCTGATATAAAATTTAAGGCCGGTGAATTTATTGCTTTGATTTTCATCCTGGGTACTGCCCTGGGGCTGATGGGTTTCATTTTTACCGGGACCACCTTTGCAGCGAGAGCTTTATCCGGTTTACTGGGGGCAGGTTTTGGGGTTGCCATTCCGATTATTTATCTCCGGTCTCAACAAGGCAGCCGCCTCAATAAATTCCAAAACCAGCTGCCTGATATGTTAAATTTACTGGTCAACGGTCTACGTGCCGGCTATTCGACCATGCAGGCACTGGAATCAGTCAGTAAAGAAATGCCGGCTCCAATCAGTGACGAATTCCGGCGGGTTGTTCAAGAAATGCAGCTCGGTATTCCTATGGATAAGGCTTTAGACAGCCTGATAAAACGTATTCCCAGCGAGGATCTTGATTTTGTGATTACAGCGATCAACGTTCAGCGCGAAGTAGGTGGTCCCCTGGCGGAAATTCTTGACACGATCGCATTCACTATTCGGGAAAGAATTCGTATCAAAGGCGAAATCCGGGTCATGACCTCCCAGGTTGTTATGTCCGGAAGAATTCTCTCCGGCGTGCCATTTTTCGTTTTTGTACTTCTCTGGTTTATCAACCAGGAATATATGGGTGAATTTTTTAAGAATATTGCCTGCGGCGGTACAGCCCTGGGTGTCGGCCTGGTAATGATCGGTATCGGTTATGCGATCATGATGAAAATTGCAGATATAGAGGTGTAGTATGGATTGGTCTGTCATTGTAATTTTGGCAGTCATTGTAATTGTCGGCATTGCTGCCC
>CAZBRI010000005.1:12710-22236 GCA_964494055.1 uncultured Anaerolinea sp. | reverse complement strand
GTCAGGAATGCCATCACTAATCAGGCCGGCAGCCCGTTGACTAATGCTGCAAGTTTCGATTGGACAACCGGTTCAGTCTCCCAAAAAACAGTGACAACCTCAGTCAAAGTAATCGAACCTTCTTTAAGCCTGGTAAAAACAGTAGTTGGCGATGCGGGAAAAGATGCGGCTGACATCACAACTTATACACTTTCGGTCAGTAATGGCAGCGAAACATCAGACACAGATGCATACAACCTGGTTTTAACTGATAATATTCCTGAAGGGATGAGCCTTGTTCTTCCAGTTGATAACGGAACGTGTACTGGAGGAGATTTTTCCGGATCGACAACATCAGTATTATCAGGCTCCTGGACTAAATTATCGAAAGGTGATTCCTGCCTGTTAACATTCACAACAAAACTGAACGATGTGGTCGTACCTGCTCAGACAATAGCTGCAAATTCAGCGGAACTTCGATGGTCAAGCATGGCAGGCGTCGTTACTGGTGAACGAAGCGGACCTTCAGGGGCGATCGGCTCCGATGCACTTGATAATTATGGTGTGGAAAGTCACACAACATCTTTTTCCCTGGATGATGTGACCTTGAAGAAAGTACTGGTGGCAGCATCAGAAGCTCATACAACTGAGCCTTACGCAGCCATAGGTGAGATCATGCGTTACCGGTTGGTAATGCAGCTGCCTGAAAGCACTGTCCAGAATCTTCAATTTAGCGATGTTTTCTCTGGAACTGGAGGGCAGCGCTTTTTAAATGACGGAACAGCAAAATTCAGGTTTGTTGGAAATGGGGGTGTTCACTCATACAACGATATTACAGGTGTGGAGACTATTCCTGCGGCTTGCAGTTCAGGCGGAGATTCAAATAAAACTGGTGATTTCACCCTCGCTCAATTAGCAGATCCTGCCACATTCGCTTCCTCTGAATTAAATTGCAGCCTGGCAGATGCTAATATTTCAACAGATCAAACAACAAATGAAGACACTTATGATACCAATACACCTGTTTATTTTAAACTGGGAAAAATTATCAATAACGATTCTGATCTGAATGCCGAATTCATTGTGGCTGAATTCAATACGATCGTGACCAATGAAGCAGCGAATATCGGCGGGCACACTCTTGCAGACAGTTTCAGCGCTCAACGCTGGGATGGCAGCAGCCTGTTAACTTTTGGAACAGCAGCTTCCGGTGTTGGGCTGATCGTACATGAACCAGATATTTCTGTCACGAAAATCATAAAATCGCCTGTCCCTTCTGATGCTGGTGATACTGTCACATATGAAATTACCATCACTGCCGCTGGAACTGCGGATGATCATGCTTCGGCCTATGACCTGCTCCTGACAGATACCCTGGATGCCAGTCTTGATCCGGTTTCACAAACGATCACCGGTACAACACAAGCTGAAACTTGTGTTGGCGATGGTTCAGGTACTACAGCTTTTTCTGATCTGATCTCAAGAGCCAGCCAGGTTGTTACCCTTACGGCGTCCTGTCTTGACCCGGGGAGTACGATCACCGCTGAAATTACAGCAAAAGTTGTCCAAAGCACAATTGTTGGTTCAACGATACCCAACCAGGCTGACCTGGTTTATACCAGCCTGCCGGGTATTCATGGTACAACCACAAATAATACCGGTTCAGCTGTCTCCGCAGCCCCGGGCAGTGAAACTGGTGAGCGTACAGGCAGTGGTACTGCTCCTAACACATATACATCCACATCGACTAAATCCTTTACGATCGCTTCACCAACGATGGTCAAAGAAAATGCTAGTAAAACAGCCTATACAATTGGTGAAACGGTTAATTATGATATTCGGGTGACATTACCGGAAGGTTTGACCCCTGCTTTGGTCGTGACAGACCTTATACCATCCGGTGTTAAATCAACTGGCAGCAAGCCTTACGGGTTAAAGTATGTCAGCTCCGAGGTGCTTGCAACAGAATTCACTGGATCACCGGATATCACCCAGGTAAACGGCGTGTGTGCCAATACCTGTTCAACTGGTGATGATGTAACATTTACCCTGGGCGATATCTCCACCACCAGCGACAATATCACAACCAACAATACCATCATCATTCGTGTTACTCTACTGGTAGAGAATTTAACAGGGAACCAGGATATAAGCGTGTCGAATTCCGAATACCCGTCTGCTTTTGTAAATGCTGCATCAGCAGTCTACACAGGCGGAACGCTGAGTGATTCTGCTGCATCGATCAGCGTTATTGAACCAAAAATTACGACAACAAAAAGCCTCACAGAAACAACGAGTGTTGCGGCTGATAACACCCTTCATTACACTGTCCGCTTTACCAACACCGGGAACAGCACTGCATACGATGTGACAGCACAGGATATTTTTGCTCCCGGTGTGACCTTTGGGACCATCAGCAGCTGCAATTATTACAATGGCACAGCCTCAGCCTCAATAGGGTTCACACAACCAGCATCTGGTCTGACACAAATAACAATTGAACCGGATACCGCCGGGGGCTGGGACATTCCTGTCACCACGCCCAATTCTTACATCGAATGTGCGTATACAGGCATTGTACAGAATAGCATGGTTATCAATGGTAATCATACCAACACGGTGGATGCCGATTGGTCTTCGATGAATGGTGTTCAATCTGCTGAACGTATTTACGATGACAGTACCAGTTACAATTTTGACGGCACCCAGGACACTGCAGCAGCCACCTTTACAACTGATTTACCATCCTTATCCAAGAGCGACGGCGGAATATTATCTGCCACCATTGGTGACAATATCAAGTACACACTGACGGTCGGCGGCGCGAATGTACTTGGAACGTTGCGTAGCCTTGTACTGATTGACACTTTGCCCGCTGGATTGATCTATGACGGCAATGAATTGGTCACCGGGTTAACTGGAACACCGGCAGTAGATGTAAGCTCACCTAATGACGGGAGTGTGCCGGTAACAATTACATTTACTTTTGGCGATACCGTCAAGAGTATTGCAAATGCAAATATAGCATTTAATACTCACCTGGCAGATAAAACTGTAAACGTCAAGGACGGCATAAAAACCAATGATGTCAATGGCAGTTATGTAGATGCTGCCGGGACAACTGTCACCTTTGCCAAGGCATCAGACTCATTCACAGTTTATGAGCCGGTGATTACAACAACCAAGAATTCAAATAAAACCGCCAGTGTCAAAGCTGATGATATCCTGACATACACAGTGCGCTTTACCAACACTGGAAACAGTAAAGCTTATGATGTCACTGCTGAAGATGTTATGGCTCCTGGTGTAACGTTTGGTGCCATCAGTAGCTGTAATTATTTCAACGGTACAACAACTGCATCGATCGGGTTTACCCAGCCTGCTTCAGGTCTGACGACTATTAACCTTGAACCTGATGTGACAGGCGGTTGGGACATTCCGGTTTCTAGCCCCAATTCATATATTGAATGTGTTTACACAGGAATTGTCCAAAACAGCATGGTGATCAATGGTAATCACACCAACACCGTGGATGCTGATTGGACATCACAAAATGGAACGGACAATGCCGCAGAACGAATTTATGCAGATGGTGCAACGCCAGCCAGCGTCGATGGAACCCAGGATACAGCTTCGGTAACATTTACGACGGATGTGCCGGGTCTCTCAAAAAGCGATGGATTAATCACGACCCGGACAATCGGGGATAGCCTCCATTACACGCTCACGTTAAGCGGCGCGAATGTAATTGGTACACTGAAGACCCTGGTAGTTACAGATACCCTGCCTGCCGGTCTCGTTTATGACGGAAATTTACTAGTCACTGGACTTACGCCTTCCCCAACTGTTGGTGTCAGCGGAACAAATAATGGTAGTGCTGCAGTAATTGTCACCTTTACTTTTGGAGACACTTTCAAAAGTGCTTCAAATGGCACGATTGAGTTCGATGCTCACCTCGCAAATAACGCGGCGAATGTCAATAAGGGCGGAACAAAAACTAATAGTGTAAGCGCATCTTATAAAAATGTGGCAAATGGTACTGTCTCTCTTGGCCCAACAACTGACGGGTTTACCATTAATGAGCCGGTCATCACAACAACCAAGAATGTCAATAAGACTACCAGTGTTCGTTCCGGCGATACTTTAACGTACACGGTGCGCTTTACCAATACCGGCAACAGCCCGGCTTACGATGTGACAGCCGATGACATCATGGCTCCAGGGGTAACTTTTGGTGCCATTACCAGCTGTAATTATTTCAATGGTGCTTCTTCATCATCTATTGGTTTCACACAGCCTGCGTCAGGCCTGACCACTGTTCCAATCGGTCCGGCTGTAACTGGAGGCTGGGACATCCTTGTTACAGGCACAAAATCATATATTGAATGTGCCTACACCGCTAATGTCCAGAATTCAATGATCATCGATGGTAGCCATGCTAACTCTGTGGATGCAGATTGGACTTCACAGGACGGGACCGGTAATGCCAATGATCGAAGTTATGCGGATGCAGTTTCCAGGACGAACGTCGATGGGACTCAGGATACTGCTGCAGCATCCTTTACAACGGATACTCCAACACTGGCAAAAAGCCACGACGGGAGTGACAGCCGCACCGTCGGGGACACCATCCATTACACCATCACCGTTGGCGGTGCGAATGTACTGGGAACACTCCAGGGCCTGGTTATAACGGACACCCTTCCAGCAGGCCTGGTTTATGATGGCAGTAATTTGAAAGTTACTGGTTTATCAGGCACTCCTGCTGTTGGAGTCAGCACACCCAATGATGGCAGTACCGCTTTTGTTGTTACCTATACTTTTGGAGATACCGTCAAAAGCACTGCAAATGCAACGATCGAGTTCGATGCTCTTCTGGCAGATAACGCCGCGAATGTCAAAAAAGGCGACACAAAAACTAATAGTGTAAGCGCATCCTATAAAAATGTGGCAAATGGTACTGTTTCACTTGGCCCGGCAGTCGACAGCGGTATTACGGTTATTGAGCCGGTCATTACGGCCGCTAAGAGTGTCTCACCAACTACCAGTGTAAAAGCCGGCGATACGCTTACATATACTGTTCGCTTTACCAATACTGGTGAGAGCACTGCCTACGATGTCACCGCGCAGGACATTATGGCGCAGGGGGTGGCTTTCGAGTCCATCACATCCTGTAATTATTTTAATGGAACAACAACTGTCGCGGCCGCATTTACCCAGCCGTCCAGCGGCCTGACAACTGTTTCAATAACACCATCCGTGAATGGGGCATGGGACATCCCGGTTAATGGTTATATTGAATGTATCTATACCGGCAAAGCCCAATCTTCGCTTCACCTCGATGGGGATCATACGAATACTGTCGATGCAGACTGGACCTCCCAGGATGGAACAGGTAATAGCAATGATCGCACTTATGCCGATGCTGTCGCTAGAACCGGCGTTGACGGGACCCAGGATACAGCAGCTGCCACCTTTACCTCCGGGGTACCATCCATAATAAAAGCCAGTGATTCTGAAACAGCTGTAGTCGGTCAGACGGTCCATTTTACCTTGACTATTAACAGCCCACTTGGAACACTTCTGAGTGCGAAAGTAGTCGATTCGCTGCCCGCTGGTTATATTTATGTTACCAACAGCCAGGTGGTCAGTACCAGCAATGTTTCCACCCCTGTTTTCACTCCTTCCGGTTCAGTAAATGGTACCGCTGCGGTCACGCTTACCTGGGACTTTGGCGATGCTGTTGTGTCAGCCAGTCCTTTTACGATCGAATATGATGCCATTGCTGCAAATGTTGCCAATAATCAAAATTATACACAGCTGACCAATACAGCTGCGTTAACTTACGACAGTGTTGGCGGAACACATCAATCGGTATCGTCGAACAGTATTACAACAACCATCCAGGAACCAATTTTAACCATCGCTAAAAGTGCTGTAAAAGCAGGCACCACCCTGGATGCTGGTGATGAAGTTAATTATACAATCACGATCTCGCATGACACCAATAAAACACTTCCAGATAGCACAGCTGCGGCTTATGATGTAAATTTAATCGATGTTCTGCCATCCTATGCTGCCCTGAAATCAGGATCGGTGAACGTTGATGTCCCGACTGTCACAAAAACTGATTCTTCCAATACTGTTAACGTATTGATCAGCAGTATTCCAGTCGGAACAACAGTAACCATTACATATACAGCAGTGCTTACATCGGCAGTCACACCGAATCAAAAGCTGGAGAATACCGGAACTGTTACCTGGAGTTCACTGTCTGGTGATATTCGGTCAGGTGCGTTTAATGGTGAGCGTGATGGGTCTGGCGGAAATAACGATTACACAAATAATGCCGCTTCCAGCCTGTATTCCGATAACCTTACCGCCGATAAATCGATTACCAGTACATCGGAATCACACACCGTTGAAAGTGGTGATGGTTCCAACAGCACCACTCAAGCCCGGGCATTGGCGATTGGTGAAGTGATGCGTTACCGCATGACCGTCACGCTGCCGGAAGGTACCTCCAGTGCATTAACCCTGGCTGATACATTGCCGGTTGGTTTGAGTTACCTTGGTAATCCAACTATCAAACTCGTTTCTGATACAGATATGACAGTGCCTGCAGACCTGGCATCTGCGCAGAATAAAACTGCTGCCTTGCTTGCGGCTCATATTTCCGTCAATAGTCAGCTCATTACCTTTACCCTGGGAGATATTGTAAATAATGATACTGACCTGGGTACAGAACAGGTACTGGTGGAATTCAATGTATTGGTTAATAACACGAGTGATAACAACAATTCAACCACCCATAATAATTCCTATACTGCTTCTATCAGCACAGGAAACCAGGTAAGTTCTAATCATATTTATTCTGTTGTAGTAGAACCTGTCCTGTTGCTTGGGAAATCTGCTGAAGCATCCACGAGTTGGAAATATGGGGAAACAGTAACTTATACACTTGGCGTAACTACACCAGTAAGCAGCACAGCAGCTGCGTTTGATCTGAAAATCACAGATACTATTCCTGCCGGGCTTACCTATGTATCATCTTCTGCATCAGCCTCACTCCCTGCCAACTGGTCCGTAAATGACAGTGCTGCACCGGACCTTGTATGGACGTGTGCTGCTGACTGCCTTGTTTCTGGTTCCATAGACCTGTCATACCAGGTCAAAGTGGATCCGCTTTCTGCTTCAAGCGCATTGAAGGGCAATGATACTGTGACAAATAGTGCACAGCTTACATACACTTCTTTGCCCGGGGATTACGGGACCATTTCCAATACTACAGGCTCGAGCACTCCCGGCGGCAGTGGAGATTCAAATGGGGAACGCAGCGGCTCAGCAGCTGGGGTTAATGATTACACTGATCCAGCACAGCATACCGGCGGTGTTTCACAATATTATTCTATTGGTAATCGCGTCTGGTTCGACAGCAATAATGATGGTTTGATGAGCGGCAGTGAAACGGGTGTGGATGGTGTGGCAGTCCAGCTTTATGCTGCAACCGATACCAGCTTCACAACGCCTCTGGCTGCGGACACAACTGCTGGAGGTGGTTATTACCTGTTTGATTTCCTGGAACCGGGTAGTTACGTGGTGGTCATTCCTGCCTCCAATTTTGCTGATAACGCTGTCCTTGCTGGTTATTGGTCATCCGGTTCAACAATAAGTACTGCAGGGCTAATTTCCGAAACAACAGCCGACAGTGTAGACAGCAATCCAACGGATGCTGATGATAATGGTAATCGTCAGACATCGGCTCCAATCCAGGGTGCCATTGTGACACTTCCGATAACCCTGGGCGGGACTGAACCAACCGGGGAGGTTAGCTCGCAGCTCCGTACTGGGGTTGGGCAGGGCTCCCAGCCAGATTCCCGGGCCAATATGACCGCTGACTTTGGTTTCTATAAGACAGAGCTGGGCGGGCTGCTTTGGACTGAAGGCGGCAGTGCGATTGACGGTAAATATTTGGCCAGTGAAGATATTGTCCTTCCCGATAATGCTGTAAGCTTATTTTCCGGGGACGGTACAACGGAAATTCAAACTGGTGCGGATGGAGTTTTGGGTACATCCGATGATGCTGCAGGCGGCATAATGAGTAAAACAGGCGGCAATTACCTTTTCTCAGGTTTGCCAGCCGGAAAATACATTATAAAAGCTGCCGAAGCCAGCACAATGATCAGCACGATCGACAGTTTTGACCAGGCAGATAATAACAATCCGAATGTCAATACCGATAGCAATGATAACGGCGATAATCACCAGGAATCATCCGGGCTGACTGCCTCTAATCCTGTGGATACTGTTCCCGGTTCAACAGGAGCAAAATCAAATAATACTGTCACTGATTCGACAGGCACAACAACAGATCTGACACTTGATTTTGGGTTTGCAGCCCGGTACGCAGTCGGAGACTTTGTTTGGTTTGACCTGAACAATAATGGTATCCAGGATGTGTCCGAAACAGGTGTGCAAGGGGTTACTGTAAAATTATACGCAGCTGGAAGCCAGGGGGAACCGGCAGGTTCTGTTCTTGCCTCTGTCATCACTGATAGCGCTGGTAAATATTTATTTGACAATTTGTTCCCGGGTAATTACGTGGTCGTCATACCTGCAAGCAATTTCAGCGGGGCAGGAGCATTGACAGGATACTGGTCTTCATTGACAACTATGACTTCTGGCGGAACAACCATTGAAACACTCCCGAATGACCCGGATGATGATGTGTTAACAGATGATAACGGTTATATTTCTAGTTCGGATGTCATCTCAAAGGCGATCACCCTGGGACCAATCGGCGGTACCGAACCTATTGATGAAGCTGCTGCCTGGGGAACTCAGCCGGATGATCATGCCAACATGTCACTGGATTTCGGTTTTTTCCGTCCAGCGGCAATCGGGAACCTGGTTTGGAATGATACCAATTACAACGGTCTCCAGGATACAGGTGAATCCGGTTTAAATGCGGTCAGCATCGAGCTGTATAATGCGGATGGAGATCTTCAGGATACGACTGCAACTGACTCAAATGGGCTGTACCGCTTTACCAACCTGGTTGCAGGTGAATATACCCTCTTATTTAAATTACCCGTAGGTTATGTATTCAGTCCAATAAACGCCGGTTTGGATCCGTCCAAAGATAGTAATGCGGATGTTCTTACAGGCCGGACAGCTTCTGTGATATTGGCGGATGGTGAAACAAATAACACGATCGATGCAGCAATGTACCTTGCAAACCCGGTTTTAACCCTCTTAAAAACCACCACCAGCACCGGTTATAGTAAAGTTGGAGACACTCTTCCGTATAATTTCAATTTGAAAAATGATGGAAATATCACGCTCTATGCACCATTTATTGTCACTGATAACAAAACCACTGTTACGTGCCCGCCGACCTCAACAAGTATTGCTCCCGCTGAAAGTGTTGATTGTACAGGCAGCTACACCATTACCCAGGCTGACCTGGATGCCGGCAGCGTGGTGAATACAGCCAGCGCGAAGGCAAAGGATAAAGCAGCCAGCGGATCGGATGTGACATCCAACA
>CAZBRI010000005.1:1194-12610 GCA_964494055.1 uncultured Anaerolinea sp. | reverse complement strand
TTGATTGTACAGCCAGCTATACCATCACCCAGGCTGACCTGGATGCCGGCAGCGTTGTGAATACAGCCAGCGCGAAGGCAAAGGATAAGGCCGCCAGCGGATCGGATGTTACATCCAACACCAGCAGTGTGACAGTAACTGGAACGCAGACCAAAACACTGACCCTGAAAAAAACCACAACCAGCAGCGGTTATATTACTGCCGGCACAACCCTGCAATATAAATTCAATCTGAAAAATGATGGAAATGTTACATTATTCTTCCCGTATTCAGTCAGCGATAATTTAATAACAGTTCCTTGCCCTTCAACGCCGGACCGGATTGCGCCAAATGAAAGCGTGGATTGCACCGCCAGTTACAGCACAACCCAGGCTGATGTTGATGCTGGTAAGGTGGTTAATACAGCCTCAGCCACGGCAAAAGATAAGCTAACCAGCGGCGTTGATGTGGTTTCTAATGAGAGCAGTGTGACGATCAATGGCGGTCAAAACCCGGCGATGTCTGTTACGAAGACATCCCTGACGACTGTGTTGATTAAACCTTCAATTGTTAATTATAGCTATGTTGTAGAAAATACTGGCAACCTGACATTGACCGGTATCAGCTTATCCGATGACAATATTACATCGAGTATGTCCTGTCCAAAAACCACCCTGCTGCCTGGGGCTGCCATGACATGTACAGCTTCTCACAGCTTTACCCAGGCTGAGCTGGACTCGAATGGTTCACCTGCAGCTGCCAGCGGTAAACTTACGAATACGGTTACCGCTTCTTCACATCAGACTTCAAATGTGACTGATACGTTGGATATCCCGATCACGCAGGAACCATCCTTAAACCTGGTAAAAACTGCCGATCCGGTCTCATTCTCAGAAACAGGTGTGACGATCACTTATTCATACAAGGTAACCAACGACGGAAACATCACCCTGGATGGACCTTTCACCATCAATGATAATATCCTTGGAATAATTTCGTGCCCTTCAACACCGGCTAGTTTGAGCCCTGCTGCGAATGTCACTTGCAGCACAACTTACAACACAACCCAGCTGGATTTGAATAATGGCTCGATTGAGAATACCGCAGCTGCCACCAATGGTGTGATCACATCCCCCGAAGACACATTTATTGTCACAGGTAATCAAAACCCGGGTCTGTCAATTCAGAAGACAGCCGACCCATTAATTTACACTGCTAAAGATGATGTGATTACTTATAGCTACGTTGTTACAAATTCCGGAAATACTACGCTTACCGGTCCTTTCAGCGTTACAGACGACAAAACGAGTGTTATAAATTGTTTATCTGATCCAGCCAGCCTGGACCCTGGTGCAAAATTTGATTGTACCGGCACATATATTATCACCCAGGATGATATGGATTCTGGTTCGGTAACGAACAACGCTTTTGCATCCAATGGAACGGTCACTTCTCCAACAGTTTCTAAAAAGGTAACTGCAGATCAACAGCCAGAACTCACAGTGGACAAGCAAGCCACTTCCAGTGCCCCTTACCTGCTTGGCAGCACCATTACATTCAGCATCGATGTGACAAACACAGGCAATATCACTTTGTCTGGAGTGACTGTAGAAGATAGCGGTGCCCCAATTTCTACCTGTTCACCGGCACAACCCTCAAACCTGTCACCTAATCAGTCCATGATATGCGAAGCCAGTCATGTTGTCACACAGGCAGATCTTGAGTCTGGAACATATGAAAATACAGCAACCGCCGATAGTAATGAAACATCACCGGTTACAAGCACGGCAACAGTTCCAATGGCAGTCCAACCGATTATTGGCATTGCTGAAAGGCTGGTAAATATTTCGGATATTGGCGCAGGTCAGGCGGATGTAACCCTGGAATTCCTTGTGAAAAACTATGGAAATGTCAGTCTGGGAAATATCCAGGTACAGAATGACCTGTCAGCAGATTTTCCCTCACCTGCCATATTCTCTGTCAGGTCGATGACCAGTGCGGATTTCAGTGTGAATTTCAGCTCGAACCCCGGTTCTTATAATGGAAAAACAGTAATCAATATGCTGAAAGGAACTGACAGCCTGGGTGTTGGAGATGAAGGGAAAGTTCAGCTAGTTATACGTGTTATTCCAGCAAAGGAACAATATGAGAATACCGCGATCGCCAGCGGGAAAGCTGCTTCAAAACCAGCAGTGAATGACCAATCCACTGACGGCACGGACCCGGATCCGGATAGCGATGGAGATCCAACCAACAACTCTGATCCAACCATCATTAATTTTAACGCATCCATTTTTGACCCGCCGCTGGGAATAAAAACCTATGATGAAAATCTATTGCCAATGCTGCGCTGGACAATGACCTGGATCAATGAGACGAATATTCCTGCTTTGAATGCCCGGGTGAACGACCCGATAACTGAAGGGACAACCTTCCTTCCAACCGGGGATCCCGGACTTTATGCCGTCCCGCTTACCTCTCCGGCTGGTTCCAGCAATATAGGCGTTGATTGTCATGCCGCTGACGGCGCTGCCGGCACAACAACCACCCTCTGTTATTATGAAGGACCGACTGTCACTTATCCGTTTGGAAGGATCATTTGGGAAGGCAGCCTGGGACCTGACCTTGGTGCTGCAAATGCCGAAAAAGCGAATAATGAACTGTATATCAGTTTTAATGTAGCAATCGGGTCCGGGGTAAGTAAAGTAGATAACATCGCATCCATCGATGTTGATATTAATGGCAACGGTAATTATGTTGAGACCGGGGAAACGAACGCTGCCAATTCCCAGTCTGAGTGGAAAAAGAAGGCCGCTGGATCGAAAAAATTGCCCGATACCGGGTTTGCAGCCAATATTCCCAGTATTTTACCTGTTCAACCCGCTGATAAGGTTTACAGCACTTTTTCTGATCTTTCGATTGAGATTCCGATCTTGAATATCAATGAAGATATCGTTGGTGTTCCTTTCACTGATGAAAAGTGGGATATTACCTGGATTGGAGCTAAAGCTGGCTGGTTGAACGGAACAGCATTCCCCACCTGGAAGGGTAACAGTGTGCTCACCGGTCATGTGACACTCGCAAATGGAAAACCAGGCCCATTTGTTGATGTCAGTAAACTGAAATGGGGTGACACCATTATGATACATGCCTTCGGACAGAAGTTTATTTATTCAGTTCGAAATGTGATGACAGTCAATCCAGATGATCTTTCCGTCATCGGCCACAAAGCTGATTCTCCGTGGGTAACGCTCATAACCTGCAAAGAATTTGATTCAGTTACTAACAGCTACAAAAAACGCCTCGCAGTGCAGGCAGTACTTCTTCAAATATTGGAGGATGGCGGAAAATCAAATAACAGGTAAACTTGTGCATATTAAATCATTTCATCATTTGCACAGGAGTGTTGAATTATGAAAACCGGAGAGCTGCATACAGGCAAATATGTCCTGGCGATCGATTTGGGCACAGGCGGCCCAAAGGTGGGGCTGGTAGATCAATCAGGACAAGTTGTCAGCCACACGAGTGCGCCTGTTCAGCTTTTCTTCCTGCCCAATGCCGGGGCTGAGCATGACCCGGCTGAGTGGTGGTCAACGGTTACCAGCTGCATCAAAAAGGTCATCGCTGATTCAAAAGTACCTGCAGCTGCCATCATTGCCATCGCGGTGACCAGTATGTGGTCTGTCACCATCGCGGTGGATGAGAACGGCGAGCCGCTGATGAATGTCATGTCCTGGATGGACGGCAGGGGTGCGCCGTATAACCGGCAGGTGGTGAGCGGCTTCCCGAACATCCAGGGCTACAAATTGGGCACCATGCTCAAGTATCTAGACCTGGTGGGTTTTCCGCCAACTCTCAACGGAGTGGATGCCCTCGGGCATATGCTCTTCGTCAAACACGAACGCCCTGAGATCTACAGCCGAACACATAAATTCCTCGAACCGATGGATTACATCAACATGCGTCTGACCGGTAAATTCGCCGCTACACAGAATACCGTCATGCCCATGATGATGACCGATAATCGCCGCTTGAGTGTCACTGAATACGACCCCTGGCTGCTGAAGACCGGCGGTATCGACCGGTCCAAGCTGCCGGACCTGCTGCCGATCGATGGGATTCTGGGGACGATCAGCGCTTCGATCGCTTCTGAATTGGGCCTGGCGGAGAACACACTGGTCGTATGCGGTATTAACGATAACGCCTCTTCCGCTGTCGGCGCTGGTTCCATTGCGGATACTGACCCGGCTGCCGTACTGGGAACCTCAGGTTACCTGGCATCGCATGTCAAATTCAAAAAAACAGACATCGGCAGCTCGATGGGCACCATGCCGAGCGGCATCAATGGTCATTACCTGTTCTGGGGGGAGCTGGCTAACAACGGCAAAGTCCTGGAATCCTATCTTAAGAACATGGTTTATGCCCAGGATGAGTTTAATACCGGTCCACTGACAGATGAAATGTACGACCGTGCCAGTGCCCTGGCCGCCCGGGTGCCGGCTGGCAGTGAGAATGTGATCTTCCTGCCCTGGTTCAACGGCATCTTTTCCCCCGGTGAAGACCAGTACATGCGCGGCGGCTTTCTGAACCTGTCGCACAAAACCACCCGGGCGCATCTGACCCGCGCTGTCTTTGAAGGATTGTCCATGAACTGGCGCTGGCTGAGGGGCCCTGCTGAGAAGCTGATCGGCCGGCCCTTTGAATACTGGCGTCTGACGGGCGGTGGAGCGCTTTCAGATGTCTGGTCGCAGATCATGGCGGACGTGGTGGGTATTCCCATGCACCGGCAGGCCAACCCGCGCACCAGCAACGTGATCGGCGCAGCCCTGCTGGCTTTCAACCGCCTGGGACTGGTCAAGCTGGAAGACATCCCCAACATGATCAAATTCGACCGCATCTTTGAGCCGGACCTGAAAAACAAGGCAGTTTACGACCGTATGTTCAAGCAGTTCATGGCCAGCAAAGATAAGATCCGGCCGGTCTTCCACGCATTAAACAAACACGAATATATTGATTAACTCATACCAGGTCACTTCATCTGATTGAAAATCGAAGAATTTTATTGAGAAATTCCACAAAAAATCATTCAAATTTCTCCCCATTCCCGTGTGGAGATGGGTACCATAATCTAAACGAATACCGGCTGGGCAGTATTTAATAACGATAATAGCGAAAGATAATCAAGGAGACTATTAATGGCTGACGATAACGGCGCGATGGCATTATTCGGGGATATGCATCCCTATAAGAACACACTCAAAGTGTATGATACGCTTCCGCAGCAGGGCAGGAGCCAGGATGAGATCCTGAAAGAGATCTCCATTATGTCAGAAGAAGAAAATAAAAAATGGCAGGGCGGGCAGGTCTCCGGTACGATGTATCACGGCGGCATGCAGCATTACGAATTTCTGAACAAAGTCTTCAGCCTGTATTCGTATGTCAACCTGCTGCAGCGCGACCTTTGCCCGAGCGGAACTAAATTTGAAGCCGAAGTGCTGGCCATGGTCGGCAAAATGCTTCATGGCGATGAAGTCAGCAAAGTCAACCCGCAGGATGTTGAAGCGGGTGCCATTACATCCGGCGGTTCAGAAAGCATCTACAACGCCATGTTCGTCTACCGTGAATGGGGCCGGGAAGAAAAAGGCATCACAGCCCCGGAAGTCATCACCCCAACCACCATTCATCCCGCCCACCTCAAGGCTGCGCATTACCTGGGCATGAAGGTCATCCAGGTTCCGGTCAATGCGGATTTTGAGGCGGACGTTGAAGCCATGCGCGCCCAGATCACTCCCAACACGGTTGCCCTGGCTGGTACGGCTGGCACTTATCCCCATGGCGTGGTGGACCCGATCAGCAAACTCTCAGACCTGGCACTGGAACATGGCATCGGCCTGCATGTGGATGGCTGCCTGGGAGGTTTTATCCTGCCCTGGATCGAGAAACTTGGTTACGACGTGCCTATCTTCGATTTCCGCCTGCCAGGGGTCACCTCCATCTCCTGCGACACACACAAGTATGGTTACTCGCTCAAAGGCACTTCAACCATCAACTTCCGCAGCAAAAACCTGCGCCGTTACATGTTCTTCGCCCAGGATGACTGGGCCGGCGGCATTTACGCCTCCCCGACCATTCAGGGCAGCCGCTCGGCCGGTTTGAGTGCAGCCATGTGGGCAGCCCTGATCGCCATGGGCGAAGAAGGCTATCTCAGGGCAGCCCGGGCCATTATGGACACTTCCGATAAAATGCGGGCTGGCATTGCCGGTATCCCCGAACTGCGCATTATGGGTAAATCCACCTTCCTGATCAGCCTGACCTCGGATGTGGTAAACCCCTACTTCGTTAATGATTACCTGGAAAGAAAGGGCTGGCGTATGAATGGCTGTCAGAACCCGGCCGGTTTCCATTTCTGCATCACCCTCCCGCAAACACAGCCCGGCATCGCCGAACGTTTCGTACAGGACCTGAAGGACGGCGTTTCCTTCGCCAAAGACCCGCCTTATGACATGCCCCGTACCGGTTTCCTCTACGGCATGGGTGCCACCGTCGACGGCCGCGAAATCCTCCGCCACGGCCTCAAAACCTGGGTCGAAGCCGGTTATGAGTATGAATAAATCAGGTGGTGATTGAATTTGCCGTTAAAATTCCGATAAATTTTAAAATTTTTTCAAACAACAGGAATATTTAATTATTCCTGTTGTTTGTTAATGATCGCCATAAATAATTGATGGAAAAAATATATTTCCGGAATGGCTTATTCCCAAATTATGTTAAACTTATAATATGAATGAGCGTTTTCTTGAATTAGTAAAAATAGTAACGCCGGTCTTGAAACCATATGTTCGAAGAGTTTCAGTTTTCGGTTCCTATGCGCGTTTTGAGGAAACTCGGGATAGTGACATTGATCTGTTGATCGAATTAAGGCCGCAGGAACAACGGCCAAAAATGGGTTTGTTTGTTCTCATCAGACTGGAAAATGAGCTAAAAAACCGGCTGGGAAGAAAAATAGATCTAATTACAGAAAATGGGATTAGCCCGCGAATAAAGGGAAGCATTGAGAAGGACAGGGTAGTGCTCTATGAAGAAAATTGATGACACAGCCCGACTCAAACCTAATACCCAGTAATACAAAATCTTACTTCTTTTAATATTGAATATTATTGTCAAGATACATTTTTTTGGTTTTCCCTGCAAGTGGATTTTTTGCGCACGCCTTTCGCGCAAAAAATCCACAAAGAATCTTTTTTTCACCCCCGCCCGCGGGTGAAATCTTTGAGAATACGAAATAATGAACGCGAGCGGGGGCGGGGGGTGGGCACCCAGTAAAATCCGAATACAAATATGCCAGGAAAATTCCAAACTGCAAAATAATAACCTGGAAAAAATTACCAACCACGGGTTATTTCCTTTAGGAAATCAATCTCCAGCGATCGCAGCTTTCCTGGTTTTCCATGCAAATGGTTTTATTAAAGCGATCAATTTTCAAACTAGTGAAGAATCCACTTAAACAAGGAATACTCTGTAACACGAGGGGATTGCTTCTGCCCTGGAAAAACCATCCAGGGCATCGCAATGACATGGTAGTAGAGAAAATTGGTTAATAACCAAGGGATGTGGAATGCAAGACGATAAGCCGGCCAAAATCGTACATTATCCCCGTCGTTATACCGTTCTGCCCCGCAAGTGGTTTTTTTGCGCATGACCTTCGCGCAAAAAAACCACAAAGAATCTTTTTTTCACCCCCGCCCGCGGGTGAAATCTTTGAGAATACGGAATAATGAATGCGGGCGGGGGCCGGGGGGTGGGCACCCAGTAAAATCCGAATACAAATATGCCAGGAAAACTCCAAACTGCAAAATATTAACCTGGAAAAAATTACCAACCACGGGTTATTTCGTTTAGGAAATCAATCTGCAGCGATCGCAGCTCTCCTGGTTTTCCCCGCAAGTGGTTTTTTTGCGCATGACCTTCGCGCAAAAAAACCACAAAGAATCTTTTTTTCACCCCCGCCCGCGGGTGAAATCTTTGAGAATACGGAATAATGAATGCGGGCGGGGGCCGGAGGGTGGGCACCCAGCCAAATCCGAATACAAATATGCCAGAAAAACGCCGGCTGAAGTAAAATTAACCCTGAACAAATTATTACCTCAAAGTGAAATTACTACAGGAGCTCTTATGCCAGCAGACAAACACGTTCCCGGTTTGATCGACCAGACCACACAACAAATCTCCCAAACCCTCAAAACCGAAAACGGTTTTACCTACCGCGACCTCAACAAAAACCTAAAACTCGATGTCTACGAAGACCCCCGGCAGCCCGTCTCAGCCCGAGTTGAAGACCTGCTCTCACAGCTGACCCTCGAAGAAAAAGCCGGCCTGATGTTCATCAACGGCTCCGTCATCAACGAGGACGCTTCCATCGAAGAGAAAACCGGCGGACCTGGCTTTGGCCGGGCAGCCCGCACACAGATCATTGACCAGAAAATGAATCATTTCAACCTGTGGCAGATCCCCGGCGCGCAGGTCGTGGCCTCCTGGCATAACAAGCTTCAGCGATTTGCCGAAGAAACCCGCCTTGGCATACCGGTCACCATCGCCTCAGACCCGCGCAATCACTTCACCAACAACATCTTTTCAATGCAGGCCAATGGTTTTTCACAGTGGTGCGAAACCCTCGGTTTTGCCGCAATTGGTGATGAAGAACTCGTCCGACAGTTCGCCGATATCGCCCGCCGCGAATACCTGGCCGTCGGTATCCGTGTCGCCCTGCACCCGCAGATCGACCTCGCCACCGAACCGCGCTGGCCGCGCATCAGCGGGACCTTTGGGGAAGACGCTCACCTGACCGCCAAATTGGTCCGTGCCTATATAGCCGGTTTCCAGGGCGAAAAACTGGGGCCTCACAGCGTCGCCTGCATGACCAAGCATTTCCCTGGCGGCGGTCCTCAAAAAGACGGTCTCGACCCGCATTTTGAATTCCAGCAGGGGCAGATCTACCCCGGTAATAACTTTGGCTATCACCTGACCCCCTTTGAAGCGGCTTTCGAAGCTGGAACCGCAGCCATCATGCCCTATTACGGCGTACCCATAGACCAGACACCCGAAAATGTCGCCATGTCCTTCAACCGCTCCATCATTACAGAATTGTTGCGCGGAAAATATGGCTATGACGGCCTGGTGTGCACCGACTGGGGCCTGATTACTGATGTACACATGCCCGGAGCCCTGTGGCCGGCCCGCGCCTGGGGTGTGGAGCACCTCTCGCTGGTGGACCGCGTGAAAAAGGTCATCGACGCCGGTGTTGATCAATTTGGCGGGGAAAGCTGCCCCGAATACGTCCTGCAGCTGGTTCAGGAAGGCCGGCTCAGCGAGGAACGTATCGATCAGTCAGTGCGCCGTATCCTGAAGTTGAAATTTGAGCTGGGGCTGTTTGACAACCCGTTTGTCGACGAAAGCCAGGTTCCAATGATCCTTGGGAATGGTGCCTCGCTGTCTGCTGGTGAAGACTCGCAAAAGAAGGCTCTGACCCTGCTGAAGAATGACGCGAATTTCCTGCCGCTCAATGGCAGACCGAAGGTCTTTGTGAAGAATATGGACCAGGCTGTAGCCTCAGCCTATGCCGATGTCGTTTCCGACCCGCAGCAGGCGGATCTTGCCATCCTGCGCCTCGATACCCCCTGGGTGCCGGTCGATACAAAGAACGAGTTCGCCCGCAATTTCCATCACGGTGACCTGGACTTCAAAGCCGAAGCCCTGCAGGAGATTCTGAACCTGTTGAATGGCACACCCACCGTGGTGGTGATCTACCTCGACCGGCCGGCAGTCATTCCCGAGATCGCAGCCGCAGCCCAAGCCCTGCTGGCAGATTACGGCGCGAGCGACCGCTCGGTGCTGGATGTCATCTTTGGAAAAGCAAGCCCGCAGGGAAAGCTGCCTTTCGAGCTGCCCAGCAGCATGCAGGCCGTACGGGAACAGAAAGCCGACGTCCCCTACGACTCCGAAAACCCGCTATACCCCTTCGGTTTTGGATTGTCCTATTAACTGAGATTAAAGAAAAAAGCCTGATCACGAATTACGGGAATTGCACGAATTACTCAAGTTGTTATTGAACGGTGCCTGTGAAAACCGATTGTTTGATTGTGTATGTCCCATGCATATTCGATTGTGATCTACTTTCACATTTCATATCACTATCATGTAGTTGAAGGCACTTGAAGGAAAAAATAATGAAACATTACAACAAATTACCCTTTTTTTTTATCCTGTTCATTCTCGTTTCAGCTTTACCAGCCTGTGCTCCGGCTGGCAGCCAATCATATACCGATCCCTTCGCCTACTGTGCCGCTGCCGGGACGATCGATGCGCCGGATGCTCGCTACACCGGGCCGGCCCTGCCGGATGAGATCGTCCAGGGGTATCTCAAAGCAAACAGCCTCGATCTGAGCCTGGCTGCCGACGAAAACTTCACAAAAATGACCAGTTGGCGCTGCATGAATTCCAGGGTCTATGCCTGCAACGTCGGTGCCAACCTGCCCTGTGAATCCAAAGCCAATCTCGATAAAACCCCAACACAGCCCATGATCGATTTCTGCAAAGCCAACCCCGGCTCCGATTTCATCCCCGCAGTTGTCACCGGCCGCGAGACCGTCTACAACTGGGTCTGTGACAAAGAAGCCCCTCTGGCCAAAGAACAGCTCAGCCAGGCGGATGCTGCCGGTTTTATCACGAATATCTGGTACGAGGTGAAGAAGTAAACTGCAGGATATTTGTCCCGTTTTAATTTCTTCTAGAAATTTCGAAAGCTGGAAATGAATTGATAATCAATGAGCCGAAAAAATACAACAATACTCAATAATGGTCATCAACGTGAAATTCCAGCAAAAAATCTGCAGGAGCTTGCGGGAGACACCTGGCTGCCAGGCTGGCATATCGCCTTAGCAGCAAATCAAATAATCCGGGATTGCCACTGAAAAGATAAATTTCATTTTCTATCCCTCCAGTGCTGGTGTGTTTATATTGGCGTATTTATGTTTATCCCCAAATAATAATTCAATGAGGATACTGTTGTGCTGAAATCAAAAATCAGGGATAATAAGAGAATAATAAACCTTCATCAACGGAAACATAAATGAAGAGAGTCTCTGAAATTCGTACTGCAAAAATCCCGGTCCGGCTGAAAGCCAATTTCCAGGAATACGACACAGATAAACTGGATATGGTGAAGGATGCCGTCCTGGTTATGCAGCGCACCCTAGAATTCGGAAACTGGGATGAACTGCGCTGGCTTTTTCATATTTATGGAGATAACCGCATCCGGAAATTTTTACGTGAACATGGTGAGCGTTTCTTATCGCCCGTTACTTTCACATACTGGCGCAAAATGATGAAAATCCGTAAATGGAAACCATCCCCATTTTCGATTAAGCCGGGGGATTTGTGG
>CAZBRI010000005.1:0-1094 GCA_964494055.1 uncultured Anaerolinea sp. | reverse complement strand
AATGCCGAATATGCTGGAAAAAACAAGTTGGAACAAAATGAAAAAATTCCTGAACGCAAAATCGATCGAAGCAGGTCGAAAGCACCTTGATATCCCTTGGGGATGATAAAACCAATAAAACTGGTCGATACTGGTTTATTCCAGGAATACATCTGATGAACCTAATTCAGCCGAAATATTGATTTCATCAACATCAGGTAGGTCTCATTAAATTATGCAGGGAGTTTTATAAAGAAAAAAACACTGTTGATTTGTTAATTGATATTTACCCGCATGAAAAAGAGACATATTTTATTCTTCAATAACCGCATAAAAATGTTCTATCATTGTGTATATAAAGGATGTTCATATGACATTGACAGATCACACACAAAATTTATTGTCCCGGCTGCATGGCATGATGGATTTAAGCGATGATGAAATTGTTCAGCGTGGTATCACACAAGCAGCCACCGAACGAATAATTGAGCTGCGGCAAAGAGCCGGGCAATTAAAAGAACAGTACAACAGTATAAAAAAACTAGAAGAGCTAGTCATTCAGGGTGTTTCACCAGATGATCACACTATTTATACCGATCTGCAAAGTGAACAGCTTTCACTTATTTCTGATGGGGTATAAATATATCATCAGGAATAATCTATCCTGAGTTTATGACTGGATGAACTTGCTTTGAATTTTTTCCTGAGTGCAGTCCAGACTCCTGAATTTGAAACAACATTGTTGGGAGTTTAAAGGATGATTTTCCGGAGGTTCCAGGGCGAAAATCCGGAAAATCATTTTTTTATTTTGGTTTATGGGGAGGATTTCAATTGAAAAAAATCAGTGGAACATGACAGTTGAACGTGACAGTTTGTTGTGTTTACTGTCACGTTAGAAGCAGCTTCAGCCAGGAATTTCCAGCGTTTTCCCAGCCTTAAAAATGAGTGGAAAAATTTTCCTTTATTGTTTTTAAGATCTTTATCTTAATAATTAAAAGTATATATATTAAATAATATTAATAGGAGCGTAAATTCCGACTCATGTAATTATGTCGAAAAATGCAGTGGAAATACAAATCATTGACGGAAAACAACAATAATATTTTGCGGCGAAA
>CAZBRI010000004.1:0-22882 GCA_964494055.1 uncultured Anaerolinea sp. | reverse complement strand
ATCCTGGGCGAACGGGTTTCGAAGAAAGCCTGACAGGGTGATTATGATGCCGAAGAAAAACAATCTCATCTGGACAGCAATTCGCATTGGATTATTGGGCGGTGTTATTGCCGTTTTCCTGTGCCTGGTTGGAATGGTGGAAATTTTCAGCAAACGTGCTGTGATTGAAACCATTATCACCCTTGGTGAATTTATTTTATTGGCTTCTGCAGTCTCATCCGGGTTTGTCGCAGCCCGGGCTGTTTCAGCTGCTGAGCAATCCAACAAGCTGGTAAAAAATGTCTTTGCTGGTATTCTTGCCGGCCTCTGCGCTGGTTTGGTACTTTCACTTTTCATTTTCGTGAGTTACCAGGTTAATCTCAGAACTGTATTTCTCACCGCCTCACCATCCTTATTTGCTATTCTTACCCATAAACAGGGAGTAAGCGGATCGTGGATGTACATCGGTTATGGTGTAGTCTCAGGCTTTCTGGGTGCGGTCTTGTTTAATATCCCGGCTTTTTTCAAAACCAATATTACAAAAGCAATATTGATAACCTTCCTGCTGGCTTTATTTTCCGGCTTGTTCCGTGTAATTTTAGTCAACCAGGCCGGTAATGTTGCCAAGGCTGGAAAATACCTCTTTGGACAGACCGGTTTAACGATCAGCGGCTTTGTAATATTTTTTGTTTCAATTCTTGCCATCTCATTGTTATGGAACAAAAGCGCTAAAAATCTGGAGAAGGGGTTTGTAAAAATCCCCAGGCAGGGACAAACCGGGCTTAAAGTGGTTGGAATTGCACTGCTTCTTTATATAGTGCTTATCCTGCCCCAGGTCTCAGGTGCATTCATCGCACAGGTGATCGTGATTGTCAGCCTGTATGCGATGATGGGACTTGGCTTAAATATCACCCTCGGATTTGCCGGTCTTCTGGATCTTGGTTTTGTCGCATTTTTCGCGGTTGGTGCTTACACTGTTGGTCTGCTGACCTCTTACGGCGGATTTGGTTTGCAGCATGTCTCATTTTGGGTCGCCATGCCGATTGCCGTGCTGGTAGCCATGATGTTCGGCGCTGTCCTGGGTCTGCCCGTGCTTGGTGTTCGCGGGGATTACCTGGCGATTGCCACCCTGGGTTTTGGTGAGATTGTCCGCCTGCTTGCAGGTTCCGATTTTCTTGCCAAATACTTTGGCGGTCCGCAGGGCATCATCGGTATACAAAAACCATGCCTGGGAATCCTTGGACCATTTTTGAAAGTGGATGTCCCCCGTGTTTGCAGCGGTATCGAACTTGCTACGCCAAAAGAAATTTATTACCTGGCGGTTGCCGCTTCAATATTGATCGCTTTCATCGCCTGGCGTCTGCGCGGTTCCCGCCTTGGACGTGCCTGGATGGCTATTCGCGAAGATGAGGATGTGGCGGAAGCCCTGGGGATCAACCTTATACAGACAAAACTCCTGGCTTACATGCTGGGTGCGGCTTTTGCAGGTCTGGGTGGTGCGATATTTACAGTCCTGGTGGGCTCAATTTTTGCCACCAGTATGCAGTTGATCGTTTCGATCAACGTTGTTTCCTTGATCATCGTCGGCGGGATGGGCAGTATCCCCGGTGTGATCGTGGGTGCGATCGCTTTGATCGGTCTGCCTGAATTGCTGCGTGAAGTATCTGAATTCAGATTTCTGTTCTACGGTGCTGCCTTAATCCTTATGATGCTTGCCAAACCGGAAGGGCTTTGGCCGTCCAAGTCTACGCTTCGCGAATTACATCACGATGACGGCGATGTCAGCCCAGAAATAGCATTAGAAGATTCGGCAAAGGCTTAGAGAGGTTGATATGGCGCTTATCCTAACCGCAAAAAAAGTTGTCAAGCGATTTGGCGGCCTGGTTGCTGTCAATTCAGTTGATTTTGATATTCCGGAAAAATCAATTGTCAGCATCATTGGTCCTAATGGAGCAGGGAAAACAACCTTTTTCAATTGTATTACCGGCTTTGGGAAGATCAACGAAGGTGAAATATCCTTCGAGGGCACTCCTATTCACCGCTTACGCCCTGACCAGATCACTCACTTAGGCATATCAAGAACTTACCAGAACATCCGGTTATTCCCGGATATGACAGCCCTGGAAAACATCCTGGTCGGTGAACATCTCTTCTTACATTCTTCCTGGTTAAGTGCTGTCATCGGTACGCCAAAAGTCCGGGCTGAAGAAAAAATGGCACTTAATGAAGCTCAAAGATTATTGGCCTTTGTCAATTTGAAAGGCAAAGGCGACATGCTTGCCAGGAATCTTCCTTATGGTGAGCAGCGCCGCCTGGAAATCGCCCGTGCGCTCGCTACAAAGCCAAAATTGTTATTACTGGATGAGCCTTCTGCGGGTATGAACCCCAGCGAAACTGAGGATCTGACAGATTTCATCCATCGCATTCGCGATGAACTGGGAATTTCTATCCTGCTGATCGAGCACCATATGCGGGTTGTGATGGGTATTTCAGAACGAATCACGGTTTTGGATTATGGCGAAAAAATTGCCGAAGGTACACCTGCTGAAATTCAAAGCAATCCAAGGGTCATTGAAGCCTATCTTGGCCGCGGGGCAGCTACTGCAGGGATGTCAAATGCCCACGAACGCTTTTCCGACAGCAAATCTAATTCTGAACCACGGTAGGTCACAATGAGCATATTAACGATTGATAACGTTCACACCTTCTACGGTAATATTCATGCACTCAAGGGTATTTCCATTAATATCGAAAAAGGTGAAATCGTGACCCTGATCGGTGGTAATGGCGCAGGAAAAACAACCACACTGCGGACGATCTGTGGTCTTCTACAACCCCGGGATGGTAGCATCACGCTTAATGGCGAAAACCTTTTGAAATACCAGGCACATGAGATTGTTTATAAAGGAATTTCCATGGTTCCTGAAGGCCGCGGTGTATTTGCCCGCCTGACGGTCATGGAAAATCTCGAAATGGGTGCCTTTAGTCGTAACAACAAGACAGAGATAAAGCAGAATTTGGAGAGAGTGTTCTCCCTTTTTCCCAGATTGCGTGAACGGCGCACCCAGGTCGCCGGCACCCTCTCCGGCGGCGAACAGCAAATGCTTGCCACCGGCCGCGGTTTGATGTCCAACCCTTCAGTGATGCTGATGGATGAACCATCCATGGGTCTGGCACCTGTTTTGGTGGAATTGATCTTCGATATCATTCAACAGATTAATAAAGAAGGCACCACCATTCTGCTTGTTGAACAAAACGCGCTGATGGCTCTCAGTATTGCCCACCGTGGTTACGTTCTTCAGACCGGCGAAATTGTGATCAGCGATACGGCTGAAAACCTGAAAAAGAATCCGACTGTTCAAAAAGCCTATCTTGGCATGGAATAAGTCAGGTAATTTATTTTTCGTGGTTTTCAACCACTATAAAATTTTTATTGGAAAATATTAGGGGTTATGCACTTGTGCATATACCCCTAATAATTCCCTGTAAATTTGTTCTTCTGAAGTATCGGTTATGGTTGATGGATTAAATAGATGAGAATTTGTGTTTTCCTGAATACTTCCCAAAATACACTTAAATTCACTAGAAAGTATGTATCGTATCCCTGCAGAATTTCCCAGGAGTAATTTATGCTGATACTAAATTCAGAAGAAGTCCGCAAAGCCCTGCCCATGCCTGAAGTCATTGAAGCCATGAAGCAGGCTTACGCATCACTTTCAAGCGGGAAAGCCAATGTACCGTTACGCTCCCGCCTCTCCATTCCTGCCCATGATGCGGTCAGCATCTTTATGCCTGCCTATGTTCAGGCGGATGATACTGAAGCCCTCGCCATTAAAATAGTCTCTATTTTTCCAGAAAATCCGGGCAAAGGATTACCACTCATTCATGCAGCGGTCTTAGCGATGGATCCTGTGACCGGCCAGATGATCGCCCTTTTTGAAGGTGGTTCAATAACTGCGATCCGCACAGGTGCTGGCAGCGGTGCGGCAATTGACCTATTGTCCCGGCAGGACAGTCATGTTGCTGCAATTTTTGGTGCTGGAGCCCAGGGTCGAACACAACTCGAGGCAGCCTGCGCTGTAAGGAATATCACAAAAGTTTGGGTATTTGATGCTGATAGTCAGCGGGCTGAAGCCTTTTGCAAAGAAATGTCCGGAATAGGCCTTGTCCCCCGGGATGTGAAACCAGCCGCATCAAGCCGGGAAGCGGTGATTGATGCCGATATCATCTGTGCAGCGACAACCGCAGCTTCACCTGTTTTCTCTGATAAAGATATTAAACCCGGTACCCATATCTCCGCCATTGGTTCATACACCCCGGAGATGCAGGAAATTCCAGCGGAAACAATTCAGCGGGCCAGGGTTTACGTTGACTCCCGTTCAGCAGTTTTGGCAGAATCTGGTGATCTGATTAAACCTATTCAGAGCGGTTTATTTACCGAATCTCATGTTTTTGCTGAGCTCGGCGAAGTAGTTCTTGGATCCAAACCCGCCAGGCAGGCGAAGGACGAAATCACCTATTTCAAATCAGTCGGCATTGCAGTGCAGGATACAATGGCTGCGCAGCTGGCATTAAAGAATGCTCAGATCATGCATCTGGGGCAGAATTTACCTTTCTAGACTAAAAGGAAAACGCATATGAATGAATTACCAAAATCAGCAGACATTGTCATTATCGGAGGGGGAGTTATGGGAGCCAGCGCGGCTTACCATCTAGCCCAAAGAGGCGTTAAGAATATTGTCCTGCTCGAAAAAGAAGACTTTTTCGGACAGGGTGCAACAGGACGCTGCGCGGGCGGCGTCCGTTACCAGTTCTCCACGGATATCAATGTCAAGTTATCTATCCTGAGCCTGCCGATGATCGAAAGATTTAAGGAAGAGATCGGCCAGGAAGTTGGTTACAAACAGTGCGGTTATCTGCTTGTCGCAACCAATGAAACAAATGATAAAACATTCCAGCATAACGTAAAACTTCAGAACCGGCTTGGTGTCCAGACAGAGCTCTTGAGCGGTGATGAAGTCCGCAAGCGCCTTCCCTTGATGAATTTTGATGATGCCATTTCGGGTACCTTCAATCAAAAAGATGGGATCGTTGATCCGAACAGTGTGGTCATGGGATATATCGGTGCTGCCCAAAAACTTGGTGCCCAGGTATTTACCGGGCATGATGTAATCGGCATCGGTCTCAATGGAAACAGCATTGACCATGTGCTGACTGCCAAAGGAAAAATTGAAACCCGCCAGGTCTTGAACACAGCCGGTCCATGGGCATCCAATATCGGTAAAATGGCCGGTGTGGATATTCCGATCGTACCAGTCAGAAGACAGATGTTCACCACCAATCCGTTGAAAGAAGTCCCGGCCGATTTCCCGTTTGTGATCGATTTCGCCAAATCCCTCTATTTCCATCGTGAAGGGGAAGGCCTGTTGATCGGTATGAGCAACCAGGAAGAGAAAGCTGGTTACAACCAGAATGTTGACGAAGAATTTGAAATGACCAACTTCGAAGCCGCCATTGAGAGAATGCCGCTGCTGGAAAAAGCACAGCGTGCTTCACACTGGGCCGGCCTCTACGAGATTACCCCGGATGCGCATCCCATCTTTGGAAATACACCTGTAAATGGATTTTTTATCTGCGCAGGTTTTTCAGGACATGGCTTTATGCACGGACCGATCTCCGGGAAATTAATGACCGAGTTCATCCTGGATGGAAAATATTCCAGCCTGGATGTCTCCATGCTTGACCTCAAGCGTTTTGCTGAAGGACGCTTAATTCAGGAATACAACGTAGTCTAAAAAAGGAAAAATCATATGAACAACATTCTCCAGAAACTCAATATTCAACCTGTAAACGCCGGTGCCTGTACTGGCACTGATGGCTGGCTCATGGATCCCAAAGGTAAGGAATTAATCTCTTACAATCCTACAACCGGTGAACCTTTAGCCAAAATTATTCAAGCCACCCCTGAGACTTATGAAAAAGTAACAGCATTTGCTCAGAAGTCATTTTTAGATTGGCGTTTAGTTCCGGCACCCAAGCGTGGTGAGCTTGTTCGTGATCTTGCAGATGCATTACGTGAACTGAAAGAACCGCTTGGCGAACTCGTGTCCCTGGAAATGGGAAAGATTCGCGCTGAAGGTCTTGGCGAAGTACAGGAAATGATCGATATTTGTGATTTGGCGGTGGGCCAATCCCGTATGCTGTACGGTTTAAGCATGCATTCTGAACGGCCCTCTCATCGCATGTTTGAACAATGGCATCCTCTCGGGATCCTGGGCTTGCTGACAGCCTTCAATTTCCCGGTTGCAGTCTGGGCCTGGAACTCAGCCCTGGCAGCTATCTGCGGCGATACAGTCATCTGGAAACCGTCTTCATATACCCCATTGACCGCTGTTGCCGTGACACATATCGCCAATAAGGTCATGTCGGATCACGGTCTGAACGGTGTCTTCAACCTGGCAATTGGTCCGGGCCGCGACGTCGGTGAAATGATGCTCAATGATCCGCGCATCCCCCTGATTTCATTCACCGGTTCCACCCAGGTCGGTGTGCATGTCTCTGAAGCGGTTGCCCACCGTTTTGGCCGCTCCATCCTTGAGCTGGGCGGCAACAACGCCATTATCGTCTCAGAAAAAGCAGACATCTCAATGGCTACCCGTGCCATCTTATTTGGTGCAGTCGGCACCTCCGGTCAGCGCTGTACATCCACCCGACGTATTATCATGCAGCGGACCATCGCCAAAGATTTGACTGAGCGGCTTGTCAAGGCTTACAAACAAATCCGTATCGGCGATCCCCTTCAACCTGATACCCTGATGGGACCGCTAGTGGCCAATACTTCTGTTGAAGAAATGATGGACGCTGTTCAGCAGGCAGTGGCTCAGGGCGGCGAGATCATCGCCGGCGGACATATGCTGCCATCTGTCGGTGCTAATTTCGTCGAACCGACCATCATCAAAATGCCTGCTCAGACCGAGATCGTTAAAACTGAAACCTTTGCCCCGATCCTCTACCTGATGGAATATGACACCATTGAACAGGCTGTTCAGATCCATAATGATGTTCCGCAGGGTCTTTCCAGCTCCATGTTCACAGATTCTGTCCGCGAAGCAGAAGCCTTCCTCTCTGTCGCCGGCTCAGACTGCGGTATCGCCAATATCAATATCGGTACATCCGGTGCTGAGATCGGCGGCGCTTTCGGCGGTGAAAAAGAGACCGGCGGCGGCCGCGAATCCGGCTCCGACGTGTGGAAGGTCTACATGCGCCGGCAGACGAATACAGTCAACTGGTCCAAAGAATTACCCCTGGCCCAGGGCATCAAGTTCGGTGACTAAAAAAATATTTACAATTACGATTCGGTAAATAATTCAACGAGATGACTGTGTCGAATATCCTGCTGTTGGCGGTCCCGGTCACATAAAATGAATTAGCCGGCTAAAACAGGTGACCTCGATCATAGATTTTCTGGTTTTCCCCGCATGTGGTGTTTTTGCGCACGGTTTTAGCGCAAAAACACCACGAGAGAATCCTCTTTCTCCCCCTTCCTTTGGAAGGGGGCCGGGGGGATGGGCACCTTGACGGATAAGCTGTTTATTTTTCACCAAAAAACTTAAAAAGAAGTCATAAAACTCATTTATGGAGAACACAATGGCAGAAAAAAAATATAAAATCGCCTGGCTGCCAGGTGATGGTATTGGTGTGGACGTTCTGGACGCAACAAAGATCGTTCTGGATAAACTCCAGCTCAACGCGGAATACCCCCATGGCGATATCGGCTGGGAATTTTGGTGTTCTGAAGGGGATGCCCTGCCCGAAAGAACCGTCGAATTACTAAAAAATTCAGATGCCGCCATGTTTGGTGCCATCACCTCCAAGCCGGTTAAGGCTGCTGAAGAAGAACTGGTCCCTGCACTGCGCGGTAAAGGACTGATCTATCGGTCCCCCATCGTTCGCATGCGCCAGATGTTTGATCTTTATATCTGCCTGCGCCCGTGCAAAGCCTATGCCGGGAACTTACTCAATTATAAAGATGATGTGGATATTGTCGTTTTCCGCGAGAACACTGAGGATCTATATTCCGGCGTGGAGTTCAACCCTGTTCCCGAAGAATTGGCAGAATTGTTGAAGAAAATATCCAAACCGTTTGCCAATTTCAAAGATGTCCCCCTCAACGAACTGGCTCTTTCCAGCAAGATCGTAACCCGCAAGGGTTCGGAACGTATCATCCGTGCTGCATTTGAATTTGCCCGAAATAATAACCGTAAAAAAGTGACTGTTGTCCATAAAGCAAATGTGGTTCGCGCCACCGAAGGCATGTTCCTGGATATTGCCAAAGAAGTTCACAAAGATTTCCCCGAGATCGAGATGGATGATGCCAATGTGGACGCCATCTGCATGTGGTTATTAAAGAACCCTGCCAATTATGATGTGATCGTCGCCACCAATATGTTTGGCGATATTATTTCTGATCTCATTGCGCAAATGGTCGGCGGACTCGGTTTTGGCTGCTCAGGAAACATAGGTAAAAAACTCGGCGTGTTTGAACCCAGCCACGGCTCAGCACCAAAATATGCCGGTCAGTACAAAGTCAATCCAATCGCGACCATTCTCTCCGCCAAAATGATGCTTGACTGGCTCGGAGAAACGGAAAAAGGTGCCAGGCTTGAAAAAGCTGTCGCCGATGTGATCAAGGAAGGTAAAGTCCGTACCTATGACATGGGCGGCTCAGATTCAACCCTGGATCTTGGCAGGGCCATTGCAGCCAAACTGTAACCAACAAATTCATTCACAGGGGTCTTTTTTGAGACCCCTGTGTCATTTTTCTTGCAGGAAACCCTATGGATAAAATTCTTATCCACGAAGTCGGTCCGCGTGACGGGCTGCAGGTTGAAAAGACGACAGTCCCTTTGGAAGATAAGATCCGCTGGATCGAAGGTCTTTTCGATACCGGCATTGATGCCATACAGGTCGGCTCATTTGTCCATCCTGAAAAAGTGCCAACAATGGCAGATACCGATGCGTTATTCAAGTATTTTGCCGGAAGCGGGAAAAAACCGGCAAACCTGGTTCTCTCCGGCCTGGTGCTGAATGAAAAAGGTTTGGAACGCGGCCTGGCCTGCGGTGTGGATATGTTCTGTATGGGGGTTTCTGCCAGCGAGACACACAGCCGGAAGAATACCGGTATGGGCACCTCCGAAGCCCTGACCCGCATCACGCAGATGGCAAAACTGGCTTTACAGGAAAATAAGCTTGTGCAGGTGTCCGTCCAATCCGCCTTCGGCTGCGGTTTCGAGGGTCCCATTGCCAGGGAGAAGGTGCTTTCCATTGTAAAGGAATACCTCTCGGCCGGCATGAAACATATTTGCCTGGCTGACACAGCCGGTCATGGTCAGCCCATGCAGGTGGAAGATCTATTCGGAGCTATAAAACAGCTCGATGCATCCGTTGAGCTTGCCTGCCATTTTCACAATACCTACGGTCTCGGCCTGGCGAATTGTTTCGCAGCGCTCCAAAGCGGTGTCACATCCTTTGAATCCGCCTTCGGCGGTCTTGGCGGCTGCCCGTTCACAAAACTCGCCGCCGGTAATGTCTGCACCGAAGACCTGGTTCATTCCTTCCAGCGCATCGGGATCAGGCGTGATATTGATCTTGATCAGTTACTGGTTGTTGCCCGTGAGGTCAGTACCCACTTCAACCGTGAACTGCCTGGCGCTATTCTGAAATCCGGTTCCATTGTAAATTTCGGTTCAAATTAAAAATTGTTTCATTGCATGTTTAAATAATCAATATCCAATAAAGAAGCTGCTTTGTGATGACTTGTTTTCACACCTGTCAGTGGAAAAATTTTCTCTTCAAATAAATTACCGGTCAGTAAAAAAAAATTGGAAGAATGATGAGCTTACTAGAAAATATCCGTGTTCTTGATATGACGAATGTCCTTTCCGGACCTTTTGCCACCCTGCACCTGGCCTTGCTTGGCGCAGAAGTGATAAAAATCGAAAATCCTGAAGAAGGTGACCTGGCCCGGAAATTGGGTAATGTCAACCAATATAACCAGGATCTGATGGGAACCAGTTTCCTGGCTCAGAATGCCAATAAAAAATCTTTGACGCTTAATCTCAAGACCGAAGAAGGTAAACAGATCTTCCGCAAATTGGTCAAAACCGCCGATATACTCGTCGAAAATTTTCGGCCGAATGTCATGGCACGCCTCGGTTTCTCTTATGAGGAGCTGTGCAAAATAAATTCTGAGCTGATCTATTGTGCCATTTCCGGTTTCGGCCAGACCGGTCCGGAAGCTTCCAAACCGGCTTATGATCAGATCATCCAGGGACTTTCAGGTGTCATGGCGGTTAATGGCAATAAGGACCTAAATCCGCTGCGGGCTGGTTTCCCGGTTTGCGACACGGTAGGCGGCATGAACGCAGCCTTCGCCATTATGGCGGCCCTTTACTACAGGGAGCACACCGGTGAAGGTCAGTTTATTGATATCGCGCTTCTGGACTCGATCATGCCCCTCATGGGCTGGGTGGCAGCCAACCTGCTCATCGGCGGGCAGCAGCCTGTCCTGCTGGGCAATGACAATTTCACCGCGGCACCCTCCGGTATGTTCCGGACACAGGATGGTTACATCAATATTGCTGCCAATCAGCAGGGGCAGTGGGAAGACCTGCTCGATGAACTCGGCCTGCCGGAACTGAAGACCGATCCCCGCTTTCAGCTGCGTGATAAACGCAAGGCCAACCGCTTTGAACTGACTCCCCTGCTGGAAGTGAAATTGGTGCAGAATTCGACCAGTCACTGGGTGGATGTGCTCAATGCAAGGGGTATTCCTTCTGGTGAAGTCGTCAGCCTGGAGGCTGCTCTGACTTCTGAACAGGCAAAACACCGCCGGGTCATCAAAGAAATCGATACACCCGGGATCGGCAAAATAAAAATATTCAATATGTCTGCCAAATTTTCTAAAACACCGGCTGAGATCACCAGTCCGCCGCCTCACCTGGCGGAACACACTGCCGGAATCCTGGCCGAATTAGGTTATGGAGAAGAAGAAGTGCGGCAGCTCAAGGCAAAAAATGTTATTTGAATGTAAAGGAGATGGATTATGGGTATGACAATGGTAGAAAAGATCCTGGCCCGGGCAGCCGGCCTGGATTCCGTCAAAGCCGGGGATGTGCTCGAGCCAAAAGTTGACCTGGCTATGTCGCATGAGAATGCGGCCCTGGTCTTGAACCAGTTCCTCGAAATTTACCAGGGTACCGGTCTCGAAGCCCGCATTTGGGATCCTTCCAAAGTCGCGGTCATCTTTGATCACCGCGTACCGGCGGAAAGCTCCAAGACCGCCACCAATCAAAAGAAGGTCCGCGACTTCGTCGGTAAGCAGGGCATCAGCAAATTTCACGATATCCGTGGCGATGAAGGCGGTATCTGCCACCAGATCCTGCCCGAAAACGGCTATGTTCTCCCCGGAACCGTGGTCGTAGGAACGGATAGTCACACAACCAGTCACGGTGCACTCGGATCCTTTGCATTCGGGATCGGCGCAACTGAAATGGCTTCCGTCTGGGTCCTGGGGAAAGTACTGAATGTGGAAGTCCCCGGCACCATCAAGGTGGTCGTCAATGGGCAGTTCACTCAGAATGTGCAGCCCAAAGACCTGATCCTGTACCTGATCGGTAAAATTTCTGCTGAAGGTGCCAATTTCAAGGTCATCGAATTCCAGGGCTCTGCCATCCGCAGCATGTCCACCTCCGGGCGTCTGACCATCTGCAATATGGCCGTTGAAGCCGGTGCAACTTCCGGCATTGTTCCCCCGGACGAAGAAACTTTAAATTATCTCAGGACAGTAGCCGGTATCAAATACGATCAGCCTATTTTTGGCCCGGATGCAGATGCTGTATATGACCAGGTCGTTGAGATTGATATTTCCAGTCTCGAGCCGCAGATCGCCTGTCCGCATACCGTGGATAACGTCAAACCCGTCAGCCAGGTAGCCGGCAAGGCCGTTCAGCAGATCGTCATCGGTTCCTGCACCAACGGCCGCCTGGATGATATCGAGGTCGCTGCAAATATTCTCAAAGGCAGGAAAGTTGCCCGCGGGGTACGCATGCTGGTCTTCCCCGCTTCATCCCGCATCTACCAGGAAGCCATGGAACAGGGGTACCTCGCCACGCTCATGGCCGCCGGCGTTGTGGTCATGAACTCGGGCTGTGGTCCCTGCCTTGGCGTGCATCAGGGTGCCCTGGCGGATGGCGATGTCGGTCTATCCACCACCAACCGCAACTTCAAAGGCCGCATGGGCAATCCCAATTCAGAAGTCTATCTTTGCTCTCCTGCAGTTGCCGCAGCCAGTGCATTAACCGGTGTTATTACTGATCCAAGAGAAGGAGCCTGATATGTCGAAAGTAGTTCTCAAACTTGGCGACGATGTTTCAACCGATATTATTTACCCGGGCCGTTTCATGGCTACCGTCCTGCCGTCTGAAACCCCGCAGTTTGCCTTTGCCGACATTACCGATTTCAATGCCAGGCTCAGGAAAAAAGAGATCCCGGCCGGCAGCATCATTGTCGCCGGGAAAAACTTCGGCTGCGGTTCATCCCGCGAACAGGCTGCTTCCTGCCTTAAGGGATCGGATGTGACCGTCGTTGCAAAACACTTCGCCCGAATTTTCCTGCAAAACTCCATTAACCTTGGCTTCAACACCATCATCTGCCCCGATCTCGAGGCTGAAGAAGGCGACGAGCTGAATATCACAGCGGATAAACTATATAACCTGACCAGCAAAAAGAGCTTTGATCTTGTTGCCCTGCCAAAAGCCCGGCAGGCCATCATCGACGCCGGCGGCCTGATCCCCTACACCCGTCAGCTGCTCATCGAAGCCAATAAATAAACTGATTGTTACAGAATCACAATTAAAGCCCGGACCGGTACTATGGTCTGGGCTTTGTTTTTAATTGATTTTCTATTTTTACGATAATTGGGAAGTGCAGTGCGGGCAGCGCGTCGCAGCCGCAGGTATTTCTGTTGCACAGAACGGGCAGGTTTTGCTGGTCACCACAGCTGCCGGTTTTTGCAGCCGGTTGACCGCCCGGATCATCAGGAAGATCACAAAAGCGATGATCATGAAATCCACGACTGTATTAATGAAAGCCCCGTAATTCCAGGTCACCACGCCGGAGATCTTGACCGCCTCCCCCAGCGGAGTACCCGCAGGGACAACTCCCTTGATCACCAGGTACAGGTCAGAAAAGTTCACCTGCCCCAGCAGCAGCCCCAGCGGCGGCATTAAAATGTCATTCACAAACGACGTCACAATCTTCCCGAACGCCCCCCCGATGATCACCCCCACCGCCAGGTCCATCACATTCCCGCGCATCGCAAATTCTTTGAATTCTTTTAACATGTTCATTCTCCAATAAATATATGATGATAATAATGATAGAAGTTAAATTTCGTAAAAAATAATCCTGGGATCACAGCAATTTACCGCTATGTCCGCAGGGACCGCGGAGAGTTTAAGCAGTAATTTGATGGCCAAAGTAAATTATAAACTCAGCGCTCTCCGCGGTTAAGTATTCTACATCAAATGCACATAAGCAAATTTCCATCAAACCAATTATCGCTTCAATGTTTAGTTTACAATAAATAGCAATAATTTATTCTTCAATATTTAGAACCAAACGGGACTATTTCAGAAATATCATGCCATACCTAGACATCAACGGCGCAAATCTCTTCTACCAGGAATACGGCTCCGACCATCCCGGTAAAGCCCCTATCCTGTTGATTCACGGTTCGACCATCACCGGCGACGTTGATTGGGGTTCTATCGCCCCCATCCTGGCGCAGAATTATAAAGTGTTCGTACCCGATTGCCGCGGGCACGGAAAAAGCACCAACCCATGCGGCGGATATTCATTCCGTCAGATGGCGGATGACTGTGCTGCCCTGGTAACCGCTCTCGGGTATGAGAAAATGCATATCATCGGGCACTCAAACGGCGGAAATATCGCCCTTGTGACACTCATCGAGCACCCGGAAATCACCCAAACCGCCGTTTTGCAGGCCGCCAATGCATATGTCACTGATTACCTGCGCGAGCGGGAACCCGTCCTGATGGAACCGGACCGCTACGCGGCAAACAATCCCGAAGATGTTGAATTAATGAAACAGCTTCATTCCCCGCTGCATGGCCAGGATTACTGGCGGTCATTATTGAACATGACCATGCATGAGATCATCTCAGAACCCAATTACACCACTGCTGACCTGTCGAAAGTGACCATCCCTGTGCTCTCGATCATGGGCTCCGAAGACCGGGTAAACGCGCCTGACAGGCATGCCCGGTTCATCGCCGAAAATATCCCGGGAGCCGGATTGTGGATCCCGCAAGAGATCGGGCACAATGTCCACCTCGAGATCCAGGATCAATGGCTCGAAAAAGTAATGGATTTTCTAGCGGGGCGGGGTTGAGATCAGCACAAGAATGATTTTGCCTTTCCAGATAAGACAATAACAATAATCCCCTTATTTTAATTCTGTATCAACATAAACTTAACCCATTGCCTTACCCGCAGGTAGTTTTTTGCGCATGCTTTTCGCGAAAAAAACTACAAAAAAAATAAGCATTCTCCCCTTTCCAAAGGCAGGGACCGGGGGGATGGGTACCTTTACCCGGAAAAATACTAATGAAGAATTGATATAACTTAATAATCATGAAATTACAGCAAAGCCAAATCATATTTATTCAGGTATCATTGGTCCGATATGATCACTGGATCATGAAAGTAATCAAAATTAGCATTACTTAGGTTAGAATCTTTTATAATTTGTTATGCAGTATACGTGTAAAAAAAATTGGCGTTCGTGAACTTTTTTGTGTGATCAAATTGGAGAAATTTATGACCAGGAAATTATCTATCCTGTTATTTTCAGGGATCATTTGTATTATGGTTTTATCCGGCTGTTACATGCCAAAAACCCAGGTAACAGAAACTGCCCCCACCCCTGAACCGACAGCTGCTGAGGTCCAGGCAGCCACGCCGGAACCCGCTCCCACCCAGGTCATTTCACGCACCCTCACCATCTGCATGGGGCAGGAACCCAACACTCTTTACCCGTTCGGCAGCCTCAATTCAGCCGCCCGCAGCATTCTCGGTACAGTCTATGACGGACCTGTTGATACGTTCACAAATGGCTACCAGCCCGTCATCCTGGATAAGCTTCCCACCATGGAAGATGGGGATGCCCAGGTCGCAGCCGTTAAGGTCAAACGCGGAGACTCAGTCATTGATTCCTCTGGAAAGCTGGCTGTCCTGGATTTTGGGGTGACCGTCTTCCCCTCCGGCTGTAAAGAAGATGCCTGCTCTGTCAAGTATGACGGCCGTCCGGACCTAACGATGGATCAGATGATCGTGACCTACAAACTAAAAAAAGACATCAAGTGGTCAGATGGAAAACCATTAACCGCTGCAGATTCAGTCTTTGCCTACAAACTTGCAGCCGATCCCGCCACCCCCGGCTCAAAATATCTTGTCGAACGCACTTCTGCCTATGACGCTGTCGATGATCTCACCCTCCAGTGGTGGGGAGTCCCCGGCTTTATCACCGCATCATACCAGGCCAATCTCTGGTCCCCGCTTCCCAAGCACCTATGGGAAAAAGTTTCCGCAGCAGATCTCGCAAAAGGTGATTTTTCCACTTACCCGCCGCTTGGCTGGGGACCGTATGTCTTTAAAGAATGGGCAGCCGGCAATTACATCAAGATGGAAAAGAATACCGCCTACTTCCGCTCATCTGAAGGCCTGCCCCGTTTTGACAGCCTGGTATTTCTATTTGTGAAGGACGCCCCCACCGGTATCAGCTCATTGATCGCCGGTCAATGTGATGTACTGGATACTTCCCTGCGCCTGGATGGTGAGATCGATCTTCTGACTGAACTGCAGCGCAGCGACCAGGTCAAATTGTTAACTTCAACCACCCCCCTGATCGAGCGCCTGGATCTGGGTATAAAACCCGCTTCCTACGATGATGGATATGCCCCGGGTTTGGGCGACCGGCAGGATATGTTTGGAGATGTCCGGACCCGACAGGGTATTGCCTACTGCCTGGACCGGCAGCGGGTTGTGACGAGCGTGCTATCCGGGATCTCCCAGGTCCCCGATACCTTTATCTCACCCTCTCACCCGCTATTTAACGCAGCTGCTCAAAAATATACCTTCAATGTCAATTCCGGCATCAGTTTGCTGGACCAGGCAGGCTGGAAGGATGCCGATAGTAACCCTGCCACTCCCCGTGTGGCTGTTACAGTTAAAAACGTTGTCATCGGCACCCCGCTGGTTGTAGATTACTTGACAACCACCGCCCTGCAGCGCCGGCAGGTAACCGAGATTTTGACGGAATCACTTGCTCAATGCGGTATTGGATTGAATGTAAAATACATGGATCAGCAGGAAATCTTTGCCCCAGGTCCCGATGGTCCCCTGTTCGGCCGGAAATTTGATCTCGCAGAATATGCCCTGGGTACCAACGGGACTGAACCGCCCTGCGCCTGGTTCACCTCCGATCAAATCCCTTCCAAAACCAATAAATGGCTCGGCGTCAATATCAGCGGTTATACCAACCTGGATTATGATGCCCAGTGTCGAAAAGCAGTCAACAGCCTGCCGGGCACACAGGATTATAAGGATGCCTATGCAGCTGTCCAGTCAATATTCGCTGCTGACCTGCCTTCCATACCGTTATATATGAGGATCAAGGCTGAAGCTGCCCGCCGGGATATGTGTAATTTCAGCCTGGACGCTTTTTCTGTCAATGATCTCTGGAACATTGAAGACCTGGATTATGGACCGAATTGCGGTGGTTAACTGAATAATTCAGGTAATAAATAACGTTTTTCGTGTTTTTATATGATTAATATTTCTTGACGTCAATTTGCCCTTGTGCTATATTGATTAATAGGTTTTTTCCGGATTGTGTACGAGGCCGCAATTCTGATAAACCTTTTATATAGGTTTTAAAGTGTTAACCGTTTATTCACCCATCCTATCTTTTTTTCTCTGGAGGAGAAACGTATGTTGAAAAATCGTTTATTGACCGTTCTCGGACTGGTATTGATTGCCAGCATGGTGCTGTCTGCTTGTGCAACCCCCACCGCAGCCCCCACCGAGGCCCCTGCTGCAGCAACTGAAGCTCCTACTGCTGAGCCCACTGCTGTTCCCCCGACAGAAGCCCCGACTGCCGTTCCTGTTACCCGCCACGGCGGATGGCTGGACGAAGTTGTTTACTCTGTTGTTGCCAAGGATTCAGCTGTAACCCAGCTGCAGGCCGGTGCCATTGATGTTTATGCAGGCGGTCTTGCCTCTGCCGATCTGCCCACCATCAAAGCTGCCGATCTTAAATCTGCTGATTACAATGGTTTGTACTATGACATTATGTACAACCCAGCTGTCTTCACCGATGCGGCTGTACTCAACCCATTCTCAAACCGCAAGATCCGCGAAGCCACCAACATGCTTTATGACCGCAATTACATTAACCAGGAAGTATATGCTGGCGGCGGTCTGGCCAAATTCTTCGCAATTCAGACCAATGGTCCAGATTATGCTGACCTGGCTGATGTAGCCCGCGGCCTCGAAGCCAAGTATGCCTACAATCTTGAGAAGGCTCAGGCCATCATCAAGACCGAAATGGAAGGCATGGGCGCTACCGCTGGTGCCGATGGTAAATGGATGTTCAAGGATAAACCGGTTACCCTGGCTTTCCTCATCCGAACTGACAGTGATGGAACCCGCAAGCCGATCGGCGATTATGTTGCCACCCAGCTTGAAAAAGTCGGTTTCACTGTTGACCGCCAGTACAAGAAATCCTCCGAAGCTTCCCCCATCTGGTTGGGAACTGCTGGTGCCGAAGGTAAATGGAACCTCTACACCGCTGCCTGGTCCTCCACTGTGATCAGCCGCGATGACAAGGGTCAATTCCAACAGATGTACCTCCCCGGGTCTGTTCAGGGTTCTGAACCATTTATCTCCAATACACCTGATCCCGCTTACAAAACCCTGGGTGATGACCTAGCCAATGCCAAGTTCACAACCCTTGCCGAACGCCGCGATATGATGATCAAAGCTTTGAGCCTGTCCCTTGAGGACTCCCTCCAGGTTTGGCTCATCGACGGCAAGAACTATGCTCCTTATGCTAAAACCGTCACCGTCACCGGCGACCTCGCTGCCGGTATCGAAGGTGCCCAGGTTTGGCCTTACACCGTCCGCTTTGCCGACAAAGAAGGCGGCCAGCTGAAGTGGGGTGAACCCGATCTCTTCGCTGAACCGTGGAACCCGATCGCCGGCTCCAACTGGGCTTTTGATCAGGCTGCCATCCGCGCCACTTCCAGCGGCGACACTATGAACGATCCATACACCGGCCTTGTCTGGCCGCTGCGCATTGAAAAAGCTGAAGTAACCGTCAAGACCGGTCTGCCTGTTGGCAAGTCACTGGATTGGGTTACCCTCAATACAGCTGATGAGATCAAAGTACCGGCCGACGCCTGGGCTGACTGGGATGCCAAGACTCAGACCTTTATCCCCGCTGGTGATGGCAAGACCGCTCTCCGCAAGACCGTTGTCACCTATCCTGCTGACATGTTCAAGACTGTCAAATGGCATGATGGCAGCGCACTCTCTGTTGGTGACTTTGTCATGGGCATGATCATGACCTTTGATCGCGCCAAGAAAGACAGCGCCATCTACGACGAAGCCAATGCAGTCCCCGTTTTCGAATCCTTCATCCAGGCTTTCAAGGGCATGAAGATCACATCCACCGATCCGTTGGTGGTTGAATACTACAGCGATGCCTATAACCAGGATGCAGAATTGAACGTTCCTGTTTTGTGGCCGACCTATGGTTATGGTGAAGGCAGCTGGTCTGTTCTCGCCGTTGCCAATGCCGCTGAAGCAGCTGGTGAAGTTGCTTACTCCTCCGACAAAGCCGGTGCCGATGCTGCCAAGCCGATCGAACAGACCAGCTTTATTGGCGGCCCAAGCCTTGAAATTCTTGCCAAGCACCTCGACCAGGCTGCCACTGACAAACTGATCCCATATGCTCCTACCATGGGTCAATATGTCACTGCAGACGAAGCCGCCACCCGCTATGCAAACATGAAGGCTTTCTACACCGCTCATGGTCACTTCTGGATTGGAACTGGTCCTTACCTCCTGGACAAAGTCTTCCTGACCGAGAAATCCTTGACCCTCAAGAGCAATGCTGACTTCCCGGATCTGTCAAACCGCTGGTCTAACTTTGGCGAGCCCAAACTTGCTGATGTTGCACTGGATGGTCCCGGACAGGTCAAGATTGGTGACGAAGCTGTCTTCAATATCACCGTAACCTATAAGGGCGAACCTTATGCCAATGCAGATGTCAAGCAGGTTAAATATCTGCTTTACAATGCCAAGGGCGAAGTAGTTTCTGTCGGTCAGGCTGTTGCCGGAGCTGATGGTTCCTATACCGTCACCCTGAGCAAAGATGACACCGCCAAACTCGAAGCCGGTTCCAATAAGCTCGAAGTTGCAGTCGTTCCGCTGGCTGTCAGCGTTCCGACCTTCACTTCAATGGACTTTGTTACCGCTCCGTAAACACATTGCTTTGTAAAGCTTTTCATAGGGGCAAGGAATTTTCCTTGCCCCTATCCATCTTTTTATAAAGAGGTACTCGATGACAGCAGGGACACAGGCGGTTCCACCTGAAGGAAAAAAATTTCGTGTGAATGCAACACTCGTACGTGTTTCACGATTTACCGCCGTAAGGATCGTTTCATTATTCTTAACGGTAGTGGTCGGGGTGTATCTCACAATTTTAATTGCGAATATGGGCGGTTATGTTGATACGATCATGAAGTCGGAGATCCGGGAGCGTTATACTGCCACGATCGCCGGTAATCCGGCCAATCGCAATATGGCCCCTGAAATCAAGAAAAAACTCATTGAAGATTCCATTGCTGCTGAAGAAAACCGGCTGGGCTTGAATACACCTGTTGCAGTACGCACCGCCAGGTATTTAACAAATGCGCTCATGATGAACCTTGGCCGTGCTCAGAATATGTCGAGCGATAGCGGTTCACGCCAGGTCCGCCTGATCATTCTGGAGCGTTTGCCCGCCACTTTATTGTTACTGGGAACCGCAGAATTTTTAGTGTTTTTTGCGAGTATTTTCCTTGCACTATCCCTATCCCGTCTTTATGGAAGTTTCTGGGATAAATTTGTGATCGCCCTGTCACCTACCTCTGCGGCTCCGGGTTGGTTTTATGGCATATTCCTGATCTTGATTTTTGCAGCCATATTTAAAGTTTTACCCTTTGGCGGAATGGTCGATGCACCGCCGCCAGAAAATAAGATTGAGTATGCGTTCAGCTTATTCAAACACCTTGTTTTACCCGTGTCAGCCCTTCTGATCAGCCAGATTACGATCAGTATTTATAACTGGCGGACATTTTTCTTGATCTATTCCAGTGAAGATTACGTTGAAATGGCTAAGGCCAAAGGCCTGCCTGCTCGCGATATTGAACAAAAATACATTCTGCGCCCTACTCTCCCGACCATTATTACAAATTTCGCCTTGCTTCTTATCGGGGTGTGGACCGGTGCTACCATTATTGAAACAGTGTTCCAGTGGCCTGGTCTCGGAAGAACTTTGTTCACAGCCATAGGCCTGTACGACACACCGGTCATTGTCGGGTCGACCATCATTTATGCTTACCTGTTGGCGATCACAGTGTTCCTCCTCGATTTCATCTATGCGCTCGTAGACCCGCGTGTTAAAGTTGGCGGGGGAAACTAACCATGAATTCAATTAAAAATTCTTACCGTGAAATAATTAAATACCCGTCTGCTCTTGCCGGAATTTTCATAATTTTTCTCCTGGTCCTCCTGGCAATATATGCCATGGTAACCATCCCTTACGCTGAAGCCATCCGGCTCTGGAGAGGCGGCGAAGAAGTCTGGTATCAAAACCCAAAATTTGCACCGCCTGAATGGTCAAATTTATTTTCCAGTAAAAAACTTCCGGCCTCCTTTGTTGCCAAAAGTTCTGACGGCACGATGACCAAAACGGTCAAGGTAGGTGCCCAGAATACATCTTCGATCAACTTTACCTACAACTTCGATTTTAACTATGACGGTTTTCCGCAGGAAATGTTGATTTATTTCAAGACAAAATTTGATCAGAAGCAGCCTTTTGTTTCAATTTATTTACTCACTCCAGACCAAAGAAAACTTCGGGTGGCTGATTTTGGGGTCGGTAAAACTGTGACATATCGTTTTTCGCAGGACGAAAAATTGATGACACGTTTGAAGTCCAAGGAACCGGCTGTTGCATTGTTTGCTGATCCAAATATCAAGGATGTTCCAACGCCGGTAAAAGGTAAATACCAATTAATTATTGATGGGGTTACCTTCGAACAGGGATCTGATATTGAAGCCGAATTTGTCTTCCATGGCCAGGTAGCCGGTATGGCTGGAACTGATATGTCCCGTCGTGACCTGATGATCCCGCTCTTATGGGGTGCACCCATCGCGCTGGCATTCGGTTTGATCGCTTCCCTCGGAACATCGGTCTTGACCATGGTCATTGCAGCGATCGGTGCCTGGTATGGCGGCTGGGTGGACGAACTGATCCAGCGTATCACCGAGGTTAACCTCGTTCTGCCTTTCCTCTCCATACTGATCATGATCGGTACGTTTTATTCGCGAAGTATCTGGGTCATACTGGGGGTGACGATAGCCTTGAGCATATTTACCGGCTCAATCAAGGGCTACCGGGCAATATTTATTCAGGTTAAGGAATCCACCTATGTGGAAGCTGCCCGCGCTTATGGTGCCAGCAACACCCGCATCATTTTCCTGTACCTGATCCCGCGCATGATACCCCTCCTGCTGCCCGGCCTGGTGTCTTCTGTTCCAGCCTTCGTCTTCCTGGAAGCTTCACTGGCCGTTCTTGGTCTGGGTGATCCGGTTTTACCAACCTGGGGCAAGATCATCAATGATGCAGAAGGCAACGGTGCCCTGTACAAAGGTCTTTATTATTGGATTTTGGAACCAGCCGCGTTATTGATGGTGACTGGATTGGGTTTTGCCATGCTTGGCTTTGCCCTTGACCGTGTTTTCAATCCGCGATTGAGAGGTATGTAGCTCATGGCAGAGAAAACTTTATTAAGTGTACAAGATCTTGTCCTTCACTTCAAAGCCGGTTCAGGTGTTGTTCAGGCTGTGGATGGTGTGGATTTCGAATTGGATTACAACCGGGCAGTCGTTGTACTGGGTGAATCAGGCTGCGGTAAAAGCTCGCTTGCCAAAGCCATTTTACGCCTCCTGCCCCGCAACGTCGGTGCCTTCAGCGGCAAGGTCTTCCTTGGCGGAAAAGACATCATGCTCTTGAGTGAAGAAGAATTCCGCCAGGATATTCGCTGGGCATCCATGTCCCTTGTTCCGCAGGCGGCCATGAATGCCTTAAACCCCGTCCTGAAAGTTGGTGACCAGGTAGCAGAACCTGCAGTGGTTCACCTCGGGGTCAGCAAGAAAGAAGCCATGGACATGGCCCGCAAAATGTTCCAGCATGTGGGCGTCTCGGTCGACTTTTTAGACCGTTATCCGTTTGAACTCTCCGGCGGTATGCGTCAGCGTGTTGCCATTGCCATGTCCCTTGTCACTTCCCCAAGCCTGGTCATCCTGATCCTGTTGCAACATTATAACCAATAACAACCACATTATTATCATTGAAATATACGTTATCAGGTGTTGAACCAGTCGCATTCACAGGATCATAATATGTATATTTTTTTGGTAACTGTGTAGTAAAAAGATTAATTTTATTAACATATCCACTATTATTATCAAAATACATATCTAACTGTAT
>CAZBRI010000003.1:0-25403 GCA_964494055.1 uncultured Anaerolinea sp. | reverse complement strand
AGCTTCAGGTGACTGGAGTTCAGACGTGTGCTCTTCCGATCTCCCGTTTTGCCAGGTCAATGCTAGCCTGTGTTTGAAGAATGAGATTGTCAGACGCCCGATCAAAAGTAATACTATCAACCTTATCCTGTGCATCTTCAACATCCTGCTTGGCGTTTGCCAGGTTTAATTCGGCCTGGGCAAGACTGGTACGGGAAGCAACCAGGTCATCAAGATTTTTCTTGGCAGTAATCAGGTCAGCCTCAGCCAGGATAATATTCTGGGACATGGAAGTTTGCAGTAAGGAGGATAATACGTCATCAACTTTCACGGTATCGCCAATTTTGACATTTACTTTTTCAACACGGCCGGATGTCTGCCAGGTTAGTGTTGTGCTTTGCCCGGCGTGAACGGTACCGGTCGCGCCGACACTGGCAGTTAAGTTGCCGCGGGTAAGTGCCGCAGTTTGGTAGACACTGCTTTTGGCGGCTTGTTTGTTCAATTGCCAGGCGATAATTCCACCTGCTGCAAGGATCACGATGACGAGAACGATCCAAAAACGTTTAAAGAAATTTCCAATATTCATGCCTTTTCTCCTGATCTGTTTCTAATGACACGTGAATTTGAGTGATTGAGTGTCATGGATTATTTTTGCGGTGTTCGAATTAATCTGTTTATTTTACGGGGGTAACGGATACGATGGATGCTTGTCCAGAGACCGTCGAAAAACTCGGCGGATTCAATATGATCAGATCGCCTTCTTTCAGATCTCCGCCAACAACCTGGCTGTTTTCATCTGCAGAAGAGCCAAGCCGAATATTTACCGGAACCGCTTCTTTGTTCTTTAAAATGTAAACAATTCTTTGACCATTGATCATACGGATTGCTTTATTAGGGACTAAAAGTGTACTTTCAATGTTTTTGACAATAATTGAAACGGAAGCAGACATGCCTGGTTTGACATTTTCGTCAGCATCTGAAAAGGTTATGCTGACTTGAAAATTAACCCCGCCCGAACCTGGTTTGGCCGCCTTGTTTACCCTGGTTACCAGGCCGTTGTATGTTTTGTTTGGGATGGCATCCAATGTGATGGTAACCGCTTGACCTTCATTAACATTATTGATATCAACTTCGGATATTTGAAGATCAATTACCATTTTTTTTGTGTCATCGATCCGAATTGCAAAAAGCCCCGGGGATACACGGTCACCCAAAGTGAGGGATGTTTTTGTAATAATGCCATCAAAGGGAGCAATAATTTGAGCCTGCTGCATAACCGCTTTTGAGGCAGCAATTTTTACTTCATTGGTACGGATGTTATCTGCATTTTTATTTTTCAAAAGCCGGTCCAGTTCGCGCTGGGCATCATCGGCTTTGGCAGCTGCCAGGTTCAATTTTGCCTGGCTCTGTTGTACATCAAGATCACTTGAACGGCTCGTATACCAGTTGTATTTAGCATTCAGATTGATAACATTCTGCCTGGCGTTTGTTACTTTGGTGATCATTTGCGCTTTATTGGTGGTTCCATCGGCCCGGTGCGAAAAGAATCTGCGATAAAAATATTCAAGCATTTTCAATTGGCTTTTTGCACGATCGATCTGATCGGATATATCCTGGATTAACTCATTTGAAACACGTTTCCGGGAGATGTAATCATATTCATCCTGTGCATCTTTAACTGCCTGATTTGCTGTTGACAGGTTTTTCATTGCCTGGGCGATATCAATGTCAGAATTTATCAGGGTTGTCAGTTTCTGCTGGTTGTTCAAGTAATCAGCCTCAGCAAGGTGAATATTCTGAGGGACAGAATCCTTTGCAAGAAATGCGAGAACCTGGTCAGATTTAACAGAATCACCAACTTTAATATTGACAGCTTCAACCGTACCGCTGGTATTCCAGATCAAATTTGCTGTATGAATGGTTCTGACAACACCGGTCGCCCCAATTTGAGCCGTCAGGGTGCCCCGGCTGGCAGAAATAGTTTCAAAAGTATTGTTTTTTGTAGAAACTGCCTGGAATATAAAGTATGATGCAGCTGCTGCAGCCAAAATTAATAAACCAGCCAAAGGCCAGTTAAATTTTTTCTTTATTATTGGATTTGCCTGATCCATGCGTATCCTCCGGTTATTTTTTCTTTTGTAAGTCTCTTTCAGAGCTTGAAAAGCATAATCGCTGAATGTGCAGAAATTATGCAGAAATAGGTTCAAAATGTGCATAACTTCATCGGATAGGATCCTCGTAATATCAAAAAAATATATGCAGGAATAAAGCTATACTCTTATGGAAAATCAGTTAAGAAAATAATCCAGCATACGAACCATATTTGCTGAAATAATTATTAATGCTTGGAAAAATCAATTTGATCTGAGTCAATCCAAAGACTTCTATCCGAGCAGCAACACGGGGTGGAATATGGTCTGAATTCATTATTGATTTCAAATGAATTGGCAGTATTTCAGGTCGTAGATTATTTTGAGTAGGTTATAATTTTTAAAAATAATTAGTGTAACCACACGGCATTATGAATGAATATCGAATTTGAACGCATAATAAATAGATGGGTGATTACTGCAGCAATTTTGTTTGCTGTGTTTCTTTCGGTTTTAACCTATTACTGGATCACCCTTTCAGCACCGGCTCCTCAGAATGCAGCAGGGCTGCTGGCGATCGTCACAGATATTCCATTACCCCCCAGCGAACAGGCACCGGTGCCGACACCGACTTTTGATCCATATGCCCCACCTCCAACCCCAACCCTGGGCCCCGGAGAATTTGCTCTTGATTCATTTGTGCAAATTAGCGGTACACAGGGAGAGGGATTGCGTATTCGAACTGATCCGGGGTTAAATGGCAGGCAGCTTTTCCTCGCTTTTGATACTGAAGTGTATAAAGTCAAAGATGGTCCGCGCCAGCTGGATGGTTACATATGGTATCAGTTGGAGGCTGTGAATGACCAGCGCAGAATTGGCTGGGCTGCGTCAACTTTCCTTACTCCGATTATTAACCCCTAGACAGGATGTTATGAACTCAGAAAAACCAAATGGAATAACTGCCAACCGACCCGGTCGTGAAATGATCATTACATGGGCGGATGGACATACAAGTATTTATCCTTTTACTTTGCTTCGAAAAGCCTGTCCCTGCGCTGAATGCAGAGGCGGGCATGAAAATATGAAATCTGAACCGGATCCGGACGTATTTAATTTTGAACTGGATGATTCACAAAAAACCCGCGTGATGACTGTGAAGCCGACAGGAACCTATGCAATTACGATTGTGTGGGAAGACGGGCATGATTACGGAATTTATAATTGGCATTTCCTCAGGGCTTTATGCCCCTGCCCGGAATGCCGCAGTGTAATAACAAAATAACCAGCAATGGTTATGCTGGTTATTTTCGGCAGGTAAAAAAGATACAAAAAAATTAAGGCGTGGGGGTTGTGTAGCTGACCAGCTTTTGGGAAGCAGTGGCTCTCATTTCATCATTGACTGCATCGGCGGGCATGTTTAATATTTCATTCCAATCTCTTGCTGCAGAAAGATAATTTCCCATTTGATCCAGCGAGAATGCCCGAATAAAGAGAAAACGCGCTCTTTGCTGAGGGGTTACAGCCAATTTCTCAATTTTTATGATGGTGGTATAGGAATTGTTGTATTTTCCCATTGCCATGTATGTTTGTGCGAGACTTTCGTTCAGATCAAATGAGTTGGGGGTTATATCCCTGGCTTTCTTGAGTATTTCAAGAGCTTTGTCTTTTTGATTGGTAGCAATATATGTTTTCCCCAGCCAGATAAATCCATTGTCATATTTTGGGTTTATTAGAAGGGCATTCGAAAAATTTTCTTCTGCTTTTTTATACTCACCCCGGGCGTAATATATTGAACCAAGAATAGTGTAAGCTTCCGGGTTATCGGTTCGGTAATTCAAGTAAATGTTAATTTCCTGGATTGCCTGATCCAATTCATTATCTGCCTGGTATGCCATACCTAAAACAAGATAACCATCCAGCATGGTAAGATCCATCCGGTTGGCTCTTTTGGCAGCCACAACTGCTGCGCCGTTTTCCTTTTGGGCAATATACAATTTGGCAAGATTGAGCTCAACCAATGGATTATCTTCCAAACTCAAAGCATGATCAAGGTCCGCGTGAGCAGAATTAATATCACCTGCAGCTAAATAATAAGCACCTCGTTCCAGGAAGGCTTCATCATAGTTTGGATCAAGTAAAACTGCCATATTCAAGTCATTTATTACGGATTTCATATTATTCAATGCGATATTAGACCTGGCTCGACCCAGGTAGGATGGTGCATACTTTGGGTTAACCGAAATTGCCTGGTTGTAATATTTAATGGCTTCTTTATGTTTTCCACTTAGTCGATAGGTCTCGCCCACAAAATAGATAGAATCTGCTGAGCCGGGCTGAGCAGTTGCAACCTGGGCCATCATAACGCCAGCTAATTCCATTTGTCCATCGTTGTAGGCTTTCATCGCACCGCGGAAGCTGTCACTGGCGGCATCCGCATGCGGTGTCAGGGCATAAATGGGGGTAAGGGTATATGGCACACTTACCAGATCCGAAAGAGGACGGACCCCGGTTCCCTGTGGATTTAAGTGTTCGAATGTTGGCTGCGGGGTGACTGTTGGACGAGGCGTCAGAAGGTCTGCGGTATTGCCATTAGTTGAATTACTGCGCATCAATGGCCCGAATGTGACAATAACACCTATCAGGACAAGGATGACAACGCCTAAAAAAATGGCCAATCGAAATTCTGAAAGAGAATCCAGTCTCGGCAGTTTTTTTATGTCAGCAGATTTTTGATTTTCCTCCCACAAATTGGGATGATCCACGGGGAACGCTGGGGATGGTGTGCCTGATGGGATTTCACTCAAGATTGACAACCCGCGGTTAGCGGCTTGATTGGTTGGATCCAATTTATAAGCTGCTTGAAGGCAATAAACCTGTTCTTTCTTTGTTTCCATTGCAGCACTCAACCAGATCCAGTAATCAACATTTTTTGGATCGGATTTGAGTAAATTTGTCAATAAATCCCGGCCGATAGATTTTTGGCCGGATTTGATTGATTCTTTTGCTTTTTGGAAAACAATATTTTCCTGACTGTTTTCAATTTCTAGATTATCTTGTGCCATGGTTTGAGTTTAGCACAAGGTTTTCGAGGGGGCAAGTGCAAGTAAAAAGTGAAAAATACGAAATTTTCAGCGTAGTTTTGCTGCAATTTATACTTGATATAATCGATTATTCGCAAAAAGAGCAAAATAGAAGTTTCCTGGAAAATTTTTAGCAACATTACGGCAGTCTCAAGGAAATAATGAGAAATAAAAGGACAGGCTGGCTGATTATCATATTTTGTGCAGTTGGACTTGGGACTTCATGTGTACCAGGTATTCAACCAACGGAACAAATCGATAATGTAACTCTTGTTCCATTCAAAACAATGACACAGGAAATATATCCAACATTTACACCTGAAAATACCCTAACCCCGGCCCCAACTCCGACTGTCCAGATTTACTCAATCAAAGAAAATGATAATTTAACATCACTTTCAAAAAGGTTTTCTGTTTCTCTGGAAGCCATCCTTGCTGCTAACCCGAATCTTATTCCAGAGGCTCTGATAATTGGTCAAACAATCATCATCCCATCCGAGGATCAGAGCTCAGTTTCAGGTTTATCTGGAACACCAGTTCCAATAGAAATCAGCCAGGGAAGATGTTTTGTGATGTTTGATGGAACAGTATGTATTTTGACAGTGAGCAATCCATCATCCCAGGACATTACCAATCTATTAGTTGAGTGTTCTTTACTTGATTCAAGTCAAAATATTCTTTCATCCCAGGAAGAAACCATACCCTTTGAGATATTGCCAGCTGGCTCGGCTCTACCTGTATTGGTCCGTTATGCCGATAAATCAGGATCAGCCATAAATTCAAGAACGATTTCAGCCGCCATCATTGATCCATCAAAAAACACTCATCAATTGTTAATTCCGGACAACTTACAGATCGTAAAAACCTGGGATGGACTGTCGGCAAGTGTCAAGGGAAGTGTAACTTTAGGTGCAGGTATAAAAAGCGGTTCAATTAGGTTGTTGGCTTTATCGGAAGATAAACAGGGAGAGATTATTGGTATTAATAAGAAAGATATTGAATTAAAACTGGCAGCAGATCAACCCATAAAATTTGAAATGGCTGCCTACAGCCTTGGTCCACTGATTGATAATATCAAAGTGATGATTGAATACAGCCCGTGACAAATAACCGGTTTTCTCGAATTTTTTACAGGAAAAGGAACAAACTGTTTCCATATTGCCATAAAATGAATAAGCGCATTCACGAATGGATATTACAATCGGAGCGAAAATATGAACCATCCTGAAGTGACACAAATGGCATTGAATATTTTACGGTCAGGGGAAAACTTTCAGTGGTATGTCATAAGCCTGCTGGCGATAGTAGTTTACGTATATGCAAACGAGATTTCCAATAAGAATTGGAAGGGAATTGCAGCCGGCCTGGCTTTGTATTCTGTGCACTGGTTTTATGAAATAATGAATGCATTGATTCAGCATTTCAGCGGTCATGCACTTTGGACGGTTCCAGGCGGACTGCTTTTTTGATCTTGATTGGTGTAGGGATTGAACTCAGTTTTATGTTTTCGATCGCCGGCCTTGTGATGAGTAAATTACTGCCAGCTGATCCCGGGCTGAAGATCCTTGGAATCAATAACCGGCTGCTGTTTGCGATCGGCAACGCAGCATTCTTTTCAATCGTTGAAATATTCCTGGTGAAGACCCCGGTCTTTGTGTGGGTTTATCCATGGTGGGGTGCTATTCCAGTTTTTATTACTGTATATATTCCATTCTTTGCTGCAGCATTTTATTGTTTTGATTGGAAGCCGAAAGCACAGATCAGTTTTGTTTCTATCATCGCCGGAATTGATATAGTAATGGCGGTTATTTTCATCGGTATTTTGCATTGGATTTAATAAAAGGAAATTATGGCAAAACTTATTCCTGCAGCAGACAGATTGATCCTTGCCCGTGAGTTGATATTAAAAGCACGGGAATACCCGGTACCTGAAGAAGGCGGAAGATATGATTTTTCATACGTGGCACATGTCAAAGACCTGGTTCGGCAGGCGAAGGATATGGTCAAATATCTTCCCCAATCAGCAGGGGCAAGTAAAACGATCAAGGATGATGCCGTCAGGATTTTACGGGAAGCAGAACAGGCAGAAGAAGAGATTTTGCACGGATGATTGATAAATCTCTTTTACATACCCATCAATTTTGTTTCCTGAAATACTTATCAATAGATGTACAATAAAGATGACTGAGTTACAAAATTTAGTTGGAGGTATTGCGATGGAAGGAAAAAATTTACTTACCTTATTAGAACAGATGCATTCTGAGCTAGAGAATACTCCCAGCGTTGATCAAAAAGGGAAGGATCTTCTTCAAGAGCTGGATAAAGATATTCAGGATTTACTGGTTCGTTCAGGGGAAAAAGGTGACGAATCCCAGGAATCGACTCTTGAAAGAATTGGTGAAGCTATCAGTTATTTCGAAGTGACCCATCCGACCATCACCAATACCCTGTCAAAAATTATGGAAAGTTTGAGTAATTCAGGAATTTAATTCCTTACCAAATAAAATTGAAAAAATTGTCCCTGGCAGTTTTGAATCTCAACTGAACGATCACAATCACTCACAACTTATAATTGTAAATAAGAAATTACTGTGCCAAGGACGATAATCAATGACCTGGATAGAACGGATAAAGCTGGCACCGAGGGAATTAAAAATATTTGCGTTTGCATCACTGGCCATGGGGGCTGCATATAGTATTTTTGATTCTACTTTCAATAATTTTTTAAATGACCGTTATGCCTTATCTGGTTTTCAGCGCTCTTTTATCGAGTTCCCCAGGGAGCTGCCAGGATTCCTGGTAGTATTCGTCTCAGCTTTATTATGGTTTCTCAGCAGCAGGCGTCTTGGTGCCTGGTCACTTGTTTTAAGTTTCTTCGGCGTGCTGCTGATTGGATTTTTCTCTCCGACCTACGCTATTTTAGTCAGTTTTCTATTTGTATACAGTCTCGGGCAGCACCTGTTTATGCCGGTGGCATCTTCCGTTGGAATGGAATTGGCTGAGCCGGGAAAGACTGGGAAGCGGTTGGGGGAATTGAATGCGATTAGAAATTTAGCGACAATCGGCGGAAGTTTTGTTGTTTTCATTGGATTTCGTTACCTGGGTTTTACATTTCAGACATCTTTTGTCATTGCTGCTGTTGGGTTGGGCATTGCAGCCATCTTGATGTTTTCCATGCAGCCTGAAGTAAAAATTGGCAACAGGAAATTTCTATCACTTCGCAAAGAATACCGATTATTTTATATATTGAATGCACTTTCTGGTTCGAGAAAACAAATTTTTATTACATTTGCTCCATGGGTTATCGTATCAATATTTAAGCAGCCAACCCAGACATTAGCCACATTGATGACGATTGGCGGGGTGATCGGGATCATTTTTCAGCCGCTGCTTGGCCGAATGATTGATCAATATGGAGAAAGAATTGTTCTGGCTTCGGAAGCTGTGTTCCTGGTTTTTGTGTGTTTTGGCTACGGTTTTTCAAAATTTGTACTTCCTGCTGACAAAGCGCTGATAGCCATCAGCATTTTTTATTTACTCGACCAGATGTTATTTTCAGTCAGCATGGCCCGGTCAATGTATATTAAAAAGATTGCGATCCATACCGATGATATCCAAACTGCCTTATCGGCTGGGGTGACGATTGATCATATTTTCTCAATCCTGGTTGCGATTGTTGGGGGCTGGATCTGGAATGTTTACGGGTTTCAGTATGTTTTTTTGCTGGGAGTATTGATAGCAGCGGTTAATTTTTTCTTCGCTGTTCAGGTACGTGTACCGGAACCGGCAAACGCATAAATATAAAAAATCCCCATTCAATTTGAATGGGGATTTTTTATAAATCACAGGACTATTTTTCGGTGATTGTAATACTTTCAATCACATCACCGGTGAAGGTTGGGTTTTGGTCAGGGTCACGCCTGGTAATTCCGTTTACAACATCCATACCGCTTGTGACCTGTCCGAAGATGGTATAACCGCCGTTGAGCTGTTCGGTTGGGCCGAATGTGATAAAGAACTGGCTGCCGTTGGTGTCCCGGCCGGCATTAGCCATGGCAAGCACACCAGGTTTATCGAATTTCAAATCACTGTCTTCATTGACGAATTCATATCCTGGACCGCCCATTCCGGATCCTGTCGGGTCACCGCCCTGCGCCATAAACCCTTCCAAAACACGGTGAAAGGTCACACCATTAAAAAAGCCGTCCCGTGCGAGAAAAACAAAACTGTTGACCGTAATGGGGGCTTTATCTGGGTAGAGCTGGACGACAAAATCACCGCCTTTTGCCATTTTGAAATCTGCAAAATACTGTTTCTTTGGATCAATAGTCATCGGCGGTACGGCTGAGTATTGTTTCGGTTGTGACTGGGCAGCAGAATTAGACGTTGTATCCGACGGTGCAGGGGCTTCTTGAGCGGCTGAAACCTTGGTAGGTTCAACAGCTGATTGGGCTGGGGTTGACATTTTGCTGTAAGCAAACCAGGCAAGGGCCAATAAAATGATGATTCCAATCGCGATTAAAGCCTGTTGACTCTGGTTTAAACCAGATTTGACAGGTTTTTTTGCTTGTTGTTTTGTTTTTTTCGACATAATTTATCTCCTAGAAAAATATTTCGGTACAAAATGTTGTTATTCAGGCTGGTTTCTTTTGACAAAAAAGTAAACCAACGGAATTGTGACCATCAGGAGTATACAAACCATGATCAGCTGTGATAATGAAAATCCTGTTGAAGGATTATTCACAGGTGATTCAGTTTTTATAGCAGCAGAAGTTGTTATCGCAGTGGATACTTTTCCAGGGGTAATAACAATTGTTTCGGTCCTGGTGAGTGAAGGAATAGAAGAAAGAATAGCAGCCAACGTAGGTGTAAAAGCCGGGTTTTCTGTTAATTTATCAGGGGTTACTGTAATTTCAGGGCCGGATTCTTTGGTGCTGGTTCCGGTTGAGTTGATTATCCCGGATGTTTTTTCCTCTTTCGTAGGTGCACGGGTGTTTGTGGTTGTAACTGTAAAAGTGAGTGTCGGCGTGAGGGTATTTGTTGGTGTGAATGTCAGCGAAGGAAGCGGAGATTGTGTAAATGTAGGTGAGGCTGTCCGTGTAGGGGTTGATGTAAATGTGGCGGTTTCAGTTTTAGTAGGTGCCCGTGTATGGGTAATGGTTGGTGTAAGCGTGTCAACACGAGTCATTGTAATTGTCGCGGTACGTGTATTAGGTAATGTCGGCCGCGGGGTCCATGTTTTGGAAGGTGTAAAACTTGGCCATGAGGTTCGTGTTTTGGATGGTGTGGGTGTGATGGTGATTGTTTTAGTAATGGTTGGAGTTCGGGTTATTGTGGATGTCTGGTAATTTTTTGTGTTTTTAACAGCCGGCTGGCTGGCAGCAGCTGTCGTTTTTGATGCCTGCGTTGCCGCACTGGTTTCAGACAATGCCAGGGTAGGGAATACAGGAACAATCTGTGTAGAGGTTGAGACTGGCGATAATATGGGGGCAGGTGCTGCCGTTGAGGTTGGAGAAGCTGTAATTGCGAAAGCGGTGGGTTGGGCTTGAAGAGCCGGAGTAAAGGAACCATATTTCATTGCAAAAAAAGAGATTCCAGCGAAAAGAATGGAGGCACCGATCATTTTCCAGCCGCTGCCGACCCTTTTTTGGCGAATCCGGAAATAGGGGCTTTTCCTGCCGGAGCGGATGAAATCCAAACCAATCAGTAAGGTGACAATACTGATCAGACCAGCTGCGATATAAATTATTTTAAGTGTCAGAACAAACTGCATTTAATGTATCAACCTGAAATAGTATGATCAACAATAATATTTATGAATGGGTACCTATTTTATTCCTATTTAACCACCAAATCATACTACATCCTGTAATAAATATTAATTAAAAAGTTGTTTTTGCTATTGAACGGTGTATCACAATCTACTGGAGTTTTCTTTCTTATTTCGTGTCAGGCAAAAAATGCTTATATATATTATTTACAGGACTGGCAGGATAGTGAACAGTGTATTTAAAGGATATATTTTAATTTGATCAGCATAATTCAATGAAAAGTAGAAATATGGCTTGAAATGGGGCTAAATGAACCTAAAGGTTGACAAATAACGGAAAGTGGATACAATAACCCTCGCACTTGCCGAAGTGGCGGAATTGGCAGACGCGCTAGGTTCAGGGCTTAGTTCCCGCAAGGGAGTGAGGGTTCAAGTCCCTCCTTCGGCACAAAAGATCCGCAGTGATGCGGGTCTTTTTTATATAGCTGAAAAAATATTAAAAAATCCATTCGGATAAAATAAAATTCTTCAAACATTCGAATTCACAAAATAATCCAGGTGGTAAAATAGTAGGATGAAAATAGGTTCTTTTACGATTAATATTCGCCAAATCGCGCCTTTTATCGGCATTATTTTAGTCGTGACATTAATGATGAACCTCAGTTCCAGATTGGGTGAATTATCGCACCTGCAAAGTCAGGCGGCAACGGTACGCGTTCAGGCAACAAATGTGATGGTAACCCAGGAAGCCCTGCAAACGATGGTTGCAATTGTGACTTCACCAGCCGAGGTTGATGCGTATGCCCGCGGGGAAGCGCATATGGGCAAGCCGGGCGACAAAGTAATCGTTGTGCTACCAGCGCCAGGTGCCATGCCTTTACCAACCCCGACACCAATACCTGCATCAAAAAAAATGACAACCTGGCAGGTTTGGCTTAAATTTATTTTTGGGGAATGAGATTTTGAGAGAGAAAAGGCTGCATCTCTTTCCGATCAGCACCAAAATTATCGACGATCACCTTAATATTGGGGGTAAGGATGTTATCAGCCTGGCTGATCATTACGGGACCCCTTTATATATCTATGATTTAGCTGAAATGGATGAAGCGGCTCTAAAATATCGTGAGGCATTGAAACAAAATTGGGCAGGTTCGTGGTCAATCACATATGCAGGAAAGGCTTTTTTATGTAAACGTATCGCCCGGTGGGCTTCAGGCCAGCAATTCCGGGTTGATTGTACCGGTGCCGGGGAAATCAGTATTGCGGTAAATGCAGGACTAACAAAAGATCAAATTGTCGTTCATGGGGTCAATAAGAGCATTGAGGATATCCAGGCTGCTCTAAAATGGGCTGGTATCCTGATTGTGGACAATATTTCAGAACTAAATAAAATTTATCAGCTATCAAAATCATCCGAATTACCAGGGATCTGGCTGCGTTATCAGCCGGGTTCTTCCGTTGATACCCATGCTTATACCCAAACCGGCCATTCATCGAGCAAGTTTGGAATGAATAGGGAACAGATCCTTGAAGCAAATTTATTCTGCCGGTTAAATAATATCAGGGTTACTGGTCTCCATTTTCACCAGGGTTCTCAATTCCGGGATGCAGAACCGCTCGGGGATGGGATCAATGGGGCGTTGGATTTGGCCATGGAGATCGGTTTTGAAAATGAATGGAATTTATCACCTGGGGGCGGCTGGGGTATTTCATATAATGAGGACGAACTACCCGATCCCCCGGTAGAAAAATATGTTCAGTTCATTACTACAAATGTCAGGGATGGTTGTGCCAAACGAGGTCTGTCCCTGCCAGTCTTGCATCTTGAACCCGGGCGAAGTTTAATTGCCCGGGCTGGTGCGGCAATTTACCGCGTAGGAACTGTAAAACAAAGCGGCAAAAAAAAATGGCTGCTGGTGGATGGCGGTTTAGCTGATAATCCAAGACCGGCATTGTATGGTGCGCGCTATTCCTGCCTGCCGGTAGAAAAACCGCTGGCTGCTGACAAGGATGTAGTTACGATTGGTGGACCTTATTGTGAGAGCGGGGATGTTCTGATCGAAGGGATTTCTTTACCAGAAATCGATGAAAATGAGCTGATCGCTATCCCAGTCAGCGGAGCGTACCAGATCAGCATGTCCAGTAATTACAATGGTGCCCGCCGTCCGGCTGTGATTCTGGTAAATGATGGAAAAGTTGAGATCATACAGAAGAGGGAAACCATCACTGATTTAGCGGCAAGATATCCATAACTGTTTTGGAATTTACGACATGTTTTGATCTACTCAATAATGCGGGTTAAATTGGATAATACTCATACAAATTGTTAACTTGATTTAAAAGCATTTGTAACTATAATAGTTACAAATGAACAACAATCATCAATTTGCAGTTTCCTGTCATATATTAGCCATCCTTGCAGCTTCTCCTGAAGATACTGTGACTTCCGAAGTCATTGCATTGAGTGTGGATACTCATCCTGTGGTCATTCGCAGGATCCTGGGATATTTACGTGATAGCGGCCTGGTTGAATCAAAGGCTGGCGCAAACGGAGGCTGGAAGCTTGTCCCCGATCCATCACAGGTCAGTTTACGTGGTGTGTACCAGGCGGTCGGCCAGGATTTTGTGCTGAATATGCATCAGCATCCAAACCCTGAATGTCCCATCGGCGGGAATATACAAGAAACGCTCACAAATGTTTTTAATCAGGCTCAGGCTGCGATGGAAAATGCTCTTGATAATTTTACGATCCAAAATATATTAACTGAAACGATAAAAAATTCAGAAAAAATTAATTGAAAAGGTGAAGAATAAAATGACAGAAAAAATGCCCGTATTATTTGTCGGTCATGGCAGTCCGATGAATGCGATTGAAGAAAACGAGTTTGCACTTGCCTGGACGAGAGCCGGCGAACAGCTTCCGAGACCAAAAGTAATTTTGGCAGTTTCTGCCCATTGGGAGACGATCGGCACCAAAGTTACAGCGATGGAGAAACCGCGCACGATCTATGATTTTTATGGTTTCCCGCAGGAATTGTATGAAATGTCATACCCGGCCCCTGGGAAACCAGACCTGGTTCAAACGATTCGAAAACTGATCCAGAAGACTGAGATTCAACCAGATATGGATTGGGGTCTTGATCATGGAACATGGTCAGTTTTGGCGCGCTTATATCCAAAGGCTGATATTCCAGTGGTTCAAATATCTCTTGACAGATCAAAATCCCCAAAAGATCATTATCAGCTGGGTGAACAGCTGAAAGAACTGCGTGAAGAAGGTGTGTTGATCATCAGTTCAGGCAACATTGTACATAATTTACGGATGGTCAAATTTGATGACAGCCTTAAATTCGGCTGGGCAGAAGATTTTGATAAGCAGGTTAAAGAGCTAATATTATCGGGTGACCATGACCCGTTAATCCAATATGAAAAATTAGGACAGGCTGCCCAGTTATCGATCAATAGCGCTGAACATTACATTCCCTTGTTATATACTCTTGGTTTAAAGAACGATGATGATGCTATTTCATTTTTTGCTGACCGGGTTACTTATGGTTCACTCTCCATGCGTTCGGTCAGGTTTGGATAGGAGTTTTTCCAATTGGATGAATTAGAGAAATTTCGAGTGGAAAAAGACGAATTCTTCCTTTCCGGCGATCATTCACCTTTAACAGTTGAACAAAAAGCCGCCTTTGACGGATTACATTATTTTCCTCCAAACCCGTTACTGAAAATGGAGCTTCATATTGAGCGTAATCCAGAACCGCAGCTGGTTACCATGCAGACTTCAACCGGGGATATCCGGGAATATTTAAAAATCGGTCAAATTAATTTCCGGATTGGCGATTCAGATTGTACATTGCAGGTGTATGAGGATGATTATGGGTTCTTTTTACCTTTTATTGATCAAACAGCACCCGGTGAAACATACGGGGCCGGCAGATACCTGGAACCGCAAGAAATCAGACCGGATGTGATGTATGTCGATTTCAATCTTGCATATAATCCATACTGTGCATATAACGATCGCTGGTCATGCCCATTACCGCCTAATGAAAACAGGTTGAATGTCAGAATCGAGGCTGGTGAAAAGAAATTTCATCAGTAAGTGTTATAAATAAGCGTAAATATTCAATATCAAATGGCGAATAATTAGCCGACCCTGGAGTTTGATTTTGGCTCGTCCTTTTATTTTTATCAATTCTGCAATGACAGCTGATGGAAAATTGGATACCTTTCGGAAAAAAGGTGCCAGGATTTCTTCAAGTACAGATAAGCAGCGGGTGTTAACTCTGCGTGCTGAAGCCGATGCAGTCATGGTCGGCGGGCACACGCTGTTGAATGAAGACCCGGATCTGACAGTAAAAACCGATCAGCTGAAACATAAAAGATTGGCGGCAGGTCTCTCTGAAAATCCAATTAAGGCCGGGGTTGTTACTTCGGCAGATGTTGATCCCGCCGGTAAGTTTATGACATCCGGTGCGGCAGAGAAATACATTTTTACAACTACCAAGACCAGTCTTGAACAGGCAGAGAAATTGAGGATGGCCGGTGCCAAAGTTTTTATCGATGAAGAACCTCAGGTAGATCTGTACCATGCGGTTCAGATACTATATTCTGCTGGCGTCCGCCGATTGATGGTGGAAGGCGGAGGCAGCCTCAATTCAGAGTTACTGCGTCTGGGACTCGTTGATGAGATATATTTTTATATTGCACCAATAATTTTTGGCGGACAGCTCTCACCCACACTGGTAAATGGTCCGGGTTTTGAGATTGAGGAAGCGATTAAGTTGGAATTGATGGATATTCAGACCCTGGATGAACAGGGTGGTATTCTTATCAGGTACCGGGTAATAAACAATAATTAATTTATTTATAGATAGAGGAAACAATGACTATAGATCACATGCATCTCCCAATAGAACAACTGCTGGATGAAAACCGTGAGCACGATTGCGAAGGCTGCGGTGATGACCATATTTGCGTAAAAATTGCTTCTATCGCTGAATTGCCGACCCGTTTTGGTGATTTCCATATAGTAGCGTTCTACAACAACCAGGATGGAAAGGAACATGCTGCCATCGTCAAAGGCGATGTCACTGACAGCGATGATGTTGTTGTCAGACTGCATTCTGAATGCTTGACCGGAGACGCTTTCGGATCACTGCGTTGTGATTGCCGTGACCAGCTTGAAGCAGCTTTAATCGCGATTGGCAAGCTTGATAAGGGCATCGTACTTTACTTGAGGCAGGAAGGCCGCGGAATAGGATTGACAAACAAGATACGTGCTTATGGACTGCAGGATTACGGTATGGATACTGTTGAAGCCAACCTCGCACTGGGATTTCGAGATGATGAGAGAGATTATGCTGTTGCAGCGCACATGCTGCAATCATTGAAGGTAAAGTCTATCCGATTGATGACGAATAATCCGAAAAAGATCAATGAACTGACACGGTATGGCATACAGGTTAATGGACGAATCCCGCATGTACTGCCTCCCAATCCGTATAACGAGTTTTATTTACGAACAAAAGCTGAAAAATCCGGTCATATGATCGACCTGAGAGATTTCAAAGGTAAACGGCACCTGCAGGAACAGATTGACCGGCCCGTTGTTAAGGGCATGACCGATCAGCAGGTAAATATCCTGCATGATTGATATGCAATAAGCAGTTTGAATAAATTAGAGCCAGTCTATAAAAATTGATGGATTGGCTCTTCAACTTTATTTTGAGATCGATACGGAAAATGATAAAGAAACTGATCGGTGTTACTAGCCTGCCTGGTTATACCGTCATCCCGGTCTTGATCTGGCTGGCAGTTTTTCTATCACTGCCTTTGGTGGAACGAAGCTCAGGTTTCCCAGCCCTGCTGGCCGGGTTTTCCATCGGTGTGATGATTCAGGCCGCACTGGTTGTCTTTTTACTGGTTTCTGAAATAGGGCTGTCTCAGACACTGAAGATTGTGTTGTTAATAGCCGTTTTATCTTTTTTTACTGAATATTTTGGGGTGACAACAGGTTTACCCTCAGGAAAATATTTTTATAACGCGTTCTTGCAGCCTCAAATTGGGAATGTCCCTCTGCTGATTCCACTTGCATGGCTGATGATGCTGCCGCCTTCATGGGCGATAGGTAATAAGATCACCGGGAGACCAGGCAGATCCAGAGTATTTATATTATGTTCAGCTCTGGCATTCACAGCCCGGGATATATTTCTTGACCCGTAGATGGTCGGTTTCAAATTGCGGCAATGGCTTGCACCTGGTCAATTTTTTTGGTATACCGTTCAGTAATTTTGCCGGCTGGTTCGTGGCGGCTTTTATGATCACGTATTTTGCAGATTACCATGACAGTCAGTATAGTTATTTGTTTCTCATTTGTGTTGTCACATTGCTGATAGAAACCATTGGACTTGTTGTTTTTAGGCACCAACCTGTGGCCGCATTGTTTGGTTTTTCCGGGATGGGAATATTTGCTTTTCTTGTATTTGTTAAGCAAAAACGATTATCCTTCATGTAAAATTCTTATTCCGAATTATTTTATTCATAATTTATTGGAGAAAAAATGGCTGATAAGAAAATTTCTGTTAATTGGGAAAATGGAAAGGCAGTGTCTTTCGAGGTCAACGGTAAAATATATTCCAGCCTTGAAGAAATAAAAAATCAGGCGGACAGAAAAAAGGTCAAAGCAATCCTGGACGCATCAGCAGCGGAAGAAGGGTCTGACAAAAGAAAATCTTTTTTCTCGATGGAAAGAATGGTATTGACCGCTTTTACTATTGTGGCCATCGTAATGCTGATCATCACTTTTATTTCTTCTTCCAGTGCGATTTCAACCCTCATGCAGGAAAAAAGTGCAGCAGGTGTGGTGATGGATAATATTGTTCAACGAGAGTATGAAAATAAACAGGACCGTATCTACACAGATTATTATTTTCCAGTGGTCAGCTTCACAGCAAATGACGGTAAAAGGCGGCAGGTGCAGATGAGTGTTGGCAGTGATTCCCTGGATTATGAAAAAGGTGATGAGGTCACAGTTTTATATGATCCGAAACACCCGCTGGATGCCAGGATCAAGTCATTTGGTGGTGCGGCCCTGTTATGGATCCTGCCAGTGATTACCGGTATACTTGGTGTTTCGTTTTTAACTGCAGTCGTTGTTGTGAAGAAGGTTATGCTTACAGAAACTGGACAGGATTAACCTGCCTGGCGTAATTTTGAAATTAAGTCAGCTGGCAAATCTACTTCATTACCACTCGCCCGGTCGACAAGACTCCAGTCCAGAATACATTCTGCAACACCGGTGCCATCGGTTCTATTCATTTTGAAGTATCTAGAACCGCCGGTATTATTGACGGAAAGATGTTGAATTGATATGTTCAAATTCTCGCCCCAGACCGCTGGTGATTGGTACTGGATATGAACACGTTTTATTGAAAGTGCCAGGTTTTTTTGGGACAATTGATGCGGGTCCCAGCCGAAGGTTCTCATTTCTCTTGCAGCTGCTTCTTCAGCAAAATTCAGATAGACCGCATTATTAACATGTTCCTGCGCATCAAGGTCCTGCCATTCAACCTGCCGCTGCATCGAAAACTTGTTGTTCTCAGGGGAAACTTTCGGGAATTGCTGGAACGGAAAAACGATCGGGTCGGCTATCCGGAAATTTTCGATAATATTTAACGGGGGGGTTGTCGGCCGTTGTGCTGATATATCCATACAAACAATTTGCTGAGTTCCCTGAATGATCACCCTGCCGGTATCCCTGGTTTTGATCTCAAAACACCGGGTTCCGCGTACTCTCTGCCAGTTAATCATCCAAATCGTAAAGTCAAATAATTCGTTATGACCCAAGGTCCCGAGGATATTAAACTGTGTTTCCCTGATCAGCCAGTATAGACCAAAAGAATCCTCCTGATCGGCACCTAATCCCAGGGCATCACCCCAATCATACGCAGTTTCCACCAGGTAACGCAAATAATTGGCCGGGCTGATCTGCCCGGTACTGATGCAATTTGCGTTTAATTCAGACCAGCGCACCCTGAAAGTACGGCTGAAAATTTTGGTCATGTGAGATCACCTAAAAAAGTTGAATGAGCGATGTTGTGATTTTTCATATTATCGATCCTGTTTTGTAAATAGGTGGAAAAATATCCATCATACCTGGACCATAATTCAACCCTTTTCCAATCATCCCCGCTGACCCTACCGCGGCAGTTCTCTGCGCCGCAAGCACAGTCAAATTCGTCGAAGGAGCTGCTGTCTGCCATGGCGTAGTCAAATGTAATCTCCTCACCGATTTCAATATCCCTCATAGCGACCAGGGTTATTTGACCGCAAACCCCTGCATTTGGATTGCAGCAGTGGTTAATAAAATCAGCAGGTTCCTCCATGTCAAGCGGAGCAAGGTAAAGCGCATCATGAATTTGAATCGTGTGTCCCATTTCTGATTGGGGTAATGAGAGAACCTGTTCAAGTGTAATCACCTGCCCGCCCCAAACAGCCAAAATTTCATTTTTCTTGATCTCCAGCCGGGAATAAACGGCCTTTCCGCCTTTTTCAGGAGCTTCACGAACTTCAAGTTTTTCTGAAAGGTACCCGGTTGTCATTGATCACCATCCAGTGACAGCTGCCTGCCGTTCTTTTTTAACCAATCTCTTCGTTGTTTATAATCGGGCATTTTTCTTTCTACATCATCCCAAAATTTCTTGGAATGATTTTTTATTTTTAGATGTGTCAATTCGTGAATGATCACGTATTCAATAACAGGAATCGGAGCCATGATTAGTTTCCAATTGAAACTTAATGTTCCTCGAAAACTGCAGGAACCCCAGCGTGTTCTGGCGGAGGAGAGCCGGATTTTTTCATACTGTAACCCGTAAACCGCAGCTAATTGGGGGACTCTTTCCTGAAAATAGGTTTGTGCTTTTTTTTTGTACCACTTTTCAAAATGGGTAACAGGATCTGTTTCTTTGTTAGCCAGGTAAAAAATATCATTCTGGAAAATTACCTTTTTACTTCCGGGTAAAGTCGAAACACGCAAGGGTAATTGTTTTCCGAATAGAGGCAAGGATTCTCCATTAGCAAAGGATCGTTTCTTAACCTGGGGCAGTGAAAGAGCAAACAATTTTTTCTCGCTGATCCAGGCTTTTTTACTGATCACAAATGCCAGGATTAATCGTTCGGGAGTTTTTACAGGGGCTCTTACGATCACTTTTCCATCCCGCTCAACAATGATCGCAATGCTTTTTCGTTTAGACCTGATCACTTCATCAATCATTTCCATATAGATCAATAAGTATATCAATAAAAAAAATCAAAATAATATGGCAGAAAATAATTCTTTAAATAAATGTTAACCTGGTGTTGTTTTGTTGTTAATTTCCAAATGCTATCCTATTTGTAACAAAAGGAGATCATATGGGAATCGCTGATATTCACATGCACACAATTTATAGTTATGACGGAACGGCTGCAGTATCTGCAGTGCTTGAACGGGCAGTAAAAGTCGGTCTGGATATTATTGCCATCACAGACCATGATGTAATCCGTGGGGCGCTGGAGGCTGAACAGATGTCATCAAATTTTGGGATACAGGTAATACCGGGGATTGAGATCACAACCTCTGATGGGGATTTGCTGGCCCTTTCTGTCAGGAAAATGATACCAGCCGGGTTGACACTAATCGAGACGATCAAAAGGGTTGGAGACGAAGGCGGGTTCTGTGTTGCACCGCATCCTGCTGCTGGCGGGATGGGAATGAAGAGCTTGTCGGCTTATAACATTTTTCAGGCTTTAGATGACGTTGAAGCAGCAAGAATTCTGATTGGAATTGAAACTTACAATGCCACAACCCTTGACCGCGAAGCAAACAAGGCCGCCGCAAAATGGGTAAAACGAATTGGTATAGCCCAAACCGGCAGCAGTGATGCCCATGTATTGGGAGCGATCGGGCTTGGTGCGACAGAATTTCCCGGTAAATCCATAGATGATTTTTATAAATCACTGTGTGAAGGAACGACAATTGTTCGTAAAGGCATTGAATGGGGACCGATAGAAGTTCTTGGAAAGTGGGCTGCGAATTATATCAAGAGCACCCCTGCTCATCTGGCGTTGGTGTTTGGATAAAAGGATTCTTATGGCACAAATATTGGTTGTATTGGAAATATTGTTTATCATGATTGTAATTTTTGATGTAATTCAGCATAGAAGGATTAATTCTGGCGGGTAAAAAAAAAAGAATTTTTGAAGGCCGCTAATAAAAACAACAATCATGCAACATCTTTGCGATGAATAATTCAATTGTAAAGAAACAAAAATCATATAAATCAAAAAATCATCCGAACTTTTCACCAAAATACAATTTACTAAAGTATTTGTATTCAAATTGGTAGCAGCCTATGAGAAATATTCTCTTTATTTGTGGTTCCTTGAATCAGACGACACAAATGCACTCAATTGCTCGTTACTTGATGGGTAAATATGGTTGTTTTTTTACTCCTTATTATAGTGATGGGCTGGAAAACTTATTTGCAAGAATGGGATTACTGAATTTCACCGTGCTTGGAGGACGTCATAAGCGCGAAACTGAGGAATATATTCTTCGTCATAACTTGCAAGTCGATCTGCGTGGAGAATCACGCCTGTACGATTTGGTTGTCACATGCAGCGATCTGCTGATTCAGAAGAATATCCGTAACCAGAGGGTGATTTTGGTCCAGGAGGGAATTACCGAACCTGAAAGCATGATGTTCCACCTGGTTAAGTGGTTGAGGCTGCCCCGGTACTTTGCCAATACCTCTACTAACGGATTGTCCAATGAATATGATTATTTTTGTGTGGCGTCCAAAGGTTATTCAGATTTATTCGCTCGCAAAGGAGTACATGAAGGAAAGCTGGTGGTGACTGGAATACCAAATTTTGATAATGTAAAAACCGCTCATGATAATGATTTTCAACTCCGCAATCATGTTCTCGTGGCAACTTCTCCGCTGAGGGAAACTTTTCGTTTTGATGAGCGAATTGCTTTCATTAAAAAATGTATTTCCATTGCTGGTGAACGCACCCTGGTTTTTAAATTGCATCCTTTGGAGGATGAACTGAGGGCGACGCGAGAGATAAGAAAATATGCACCTGGTGCGCTGGTCTTTGCTTATGGCAGTGTCAACCATATGATCGCTAATGCAGATGTGGTGATCACACAGCAATCCAGCTGCACTTATGTTGCGCTTGCTCTCGGAAAAGAAGTGTATTCGAATTTGAATCTCGAAGAATTAAAACAGCTGATGCCCATTCAGAACGATGGCTCATCAGCTTTACATATTGCCCATATCTGTGAAAGAACCTTGTCAACTCCTTTGAATGATCTGCTTGCAAGGCGAAAACCAAAACAGCCGCGGCTAAAACAAGAACGAGCGGATGCCTTTTAGGGATATTCTTTTTAAAAACTTATTAATGTGCCTCTTAATGTGTTCATAAAATAGAATCTTGTGAAAAAATAGGATGTGATAGTATTATTGAAAATGAGTGGGATCGTAATTAGGTAATAATTCAATAATTGGTTAATTTACAGGGTAATTAAAATTACCAGCCTCAAGGTGGGTGATAATTTATGAGCGAAACTGATTTGGTGATAAATCTGCATACCCGTTATTTATTTTGGAATTTGTTGATACCGCATGTTTCTTGAAATTTCAAGATGGAATTGTAAATTTGTTAACCAGATGTTAAACAATCCTTCCATTGTTCTTAACATTGTAATGAGATGATTGTTTTGAAGAATTAAGGGCCTATTTGGCTTTTTGATAATATTTTTTAGTTCTATAGGAGAAGAAAAAATGAAGAAGAAGTTGATTATTTTGTTAGCCGCAATAATGGTCGCCAGCCTTGTACTTAGTGCTTGTGGCGCACCTGCGACACCTGAAAAAGTAACTGTTGTTCAAACGCAGGTTGTTGAAAAGATTGTTCAGGTTACGCCAACCGCTGATGCCGCCATCCCTACTCCCCTGCCTGATGGTTCTGTCCAGGTTAATGGCGCTGGTGCTACATTCCCGGCTCCTGTTTATGCAGATTGGGCTTACGCCTACCAGTATGTTGATCCTTCTGTTGTTGTCAATTACCAGGCGATTGGTTCTGGCGGCGGCAAAAAGGCCATCGTTGACGGTACTGTAGATTTTGCCGGATCAGACTCACTTTTGAAAGCAGAAGAGTACACTGCCGGCAAGGACCTTCAGATGTATCCCACCCTGGCAGGCGCAGTTGTCTTAATTTACAACATAAAACTTGCCCAGGCAATTCCAACCCCTGCAGCCGGTGCCAAAGCCATGGTTCTGCCTGCCCTGGTACTGGATCGTGCAACTGTTGTCGGTATCTTCAATTCGAAGATTACCAAATGGAATGATCCTGCCATCCTGGCTCTGAACCCTGATTGGAAAGATTACCTTCCTTCGGATGACATCGTTTCTGTTCACCGGTCTGATGGCTCAGGCACTACAGAAATCTTCACCAAAGCACTATCATCTTTTAGCACTGATTGGACGGCCGGCGGCGCTTCGGCAATCGAATGGCCAAAAGGCAATAATGTCGGCGGCAAGGGCAATGCTGGTGTTGCAGCATCCGTAATCAATACCCCAAATTCAATTGGTTATGTTGAATTATCATACGCAAAATCCAATAACCTTGCCTTTGCTTCTCTCGTCAACCAGGCTGGAAAAACAGTCGTACCCGGAAATGACAGTGTTCAGGCCGCCATGGCTGAAGGTACCTTTGATGACAAGCTGAATGCAACTATTGTTGATGGAAAGAGTGACGGCGCATACCCGATTGCTGGATACACCTATCTCATTCTTCATACAACCAGCATGACAGACTGCATCAAGGCACAGAAAACCCTTGAATTCTTCAAGTGGGCTTTGACTGATGCAACTGCAGTCTCACGGGCTTCTGCACTCGGTTATTCACCGCTGCCAGAAGCAGTTCGAACAAGTGTCCTGGCGAAAATGGCTGAAGTCAGCTGCAACGGCGCACCCGTACTTAAATAACTAGCAATTTTCCTCGTCCCAGGGAGTGTCCTCGTAGTAGTGTAGATATGGGGGCACTCCCGCTTCAATCTCAATCATGGTGCGAAAGGGATGAACAAACTTTCCCTTTCAGCCCCAAAGCATGTGTAGAGATTTTTGCTTTTTTGCCCGGGACGGCAAAATGGTCGGAAAATTTCTCCATTTGCCCGGATGTGACAAAGGATCGGTATGATCAATCAATCAAAGGCATCCTTGTTCGAGAAATCGACAGGTAATCGTTCTGGAACTATTTTCAAACGACAGGTTTTTCAATTTTTTCAACATGGGGATCTTTTATGGAAAGTGTTACTCGGGGTGGTCACATTAATTGTTTTAGGTTTGATGTTATCCATAGGCTGGATGTTATGGCAGACATCAGCAGATGCCCGGCAATTATTCGGAATAAATTTTATTACCCCGGTTGTTGATGCAAGCTGGGATCCGGTGAATGATCAATTTCAGGCATGGCCATTTATTTATGGAACCTTCCTGACTGCTGTGACTGCAATTATTCTGGCAGTGCCAATCAGCCTTGGGATAGCCATATTTCTTGCTGAAATTTGCCCGGAGTCACTCCGGGTACCCTTAAACTGGCTTATAGAATTATTGGCAGCCATTCCAAGTGTGGTATACGGTCTCTGGGGACTGTTTGTTTTTCTTCCGACCGTTGTTGCGCCCCTGGGGAATTTCCTGGCTGGAATTCTCGGTCCGGTTCCTTTACTGGGTGATTTTTTTACCGGCCCAATTCCATTAAGTGGTGCATCCCGATTAGGTGCAGGATTAGTGCTGGCAATCATGATCATTCCAACAATCTCAGCGGTTTCAAGGGATGTATTGCTTGCGATTCCTTTATCACAACGTGAGGCATCTCTCGCACTCGGTTCAACACACTGGGAAACCATCTGGCAGGTGATTCTACCTTACGGAATTTCAGGTATCCTTGGCGCGGTCATTCTCGGGTTGGGTAGAGCGCTTGGGGAAACCATGGCTGTCACCATGGTGATTGGGAACAGTATTGAGGGCGGGCTATCAGTTCTTCGGCCGGGTTATACCATGGCAAGCATCATTGCAAATGAATTTGCGGAAGCAGTGACAAAATTACATTCGCAGGCATTGATCGAAGTCGGATTTATTTTATTCGTTATGACACTGCTGTTGAATATGGCGGCCAGATTTTTAGTATGGCTGGTGGCCAGAAAAACCCCGCAAGAGGTTCGTGTATGAGCACCTTCACTGAAAAAATTAAGACCGGCCATTTGCAGCGAATCGGCAGAAGAAAGTCTATCAACGGTTTAATGCTGTTCCTGGCAGGAGTGTGTACGATATTAGCGCTTGTTCCGTTGTTTTGGATCATTGGTTACGAGATATACATGGGTGCCCCTGGGTTGAATTGGGACTTTTTTACTCAACTTCCAAGACCTGTGGG
>CAZBRI010000002.1:0-26391 GCA_964494055.1 uncultured Anaerolinea sp. | reverse complement strand
TATGGTTTGGCACGGAGTTTCTGAGATAAATTACAGATCAAATAATTTATTGTAAAAGGGAGAATGAAACATGAAAATCGTCGCGATTTCTGGATCGCAGGTTCCTTCCAATGCTGCCAATAGTCTGCAAACGATGAAAGCGGCCCATGCACTGACGCAGATTGGTCACGATGTCACCCTGATTGTTCCATTCAGCGGACAATCTGTAGGTGATAATAACTGGAACGATCTTGCTCATTATTACGGGCTTCAAAATGAATTTCAAATAGAATACCTTCCGAGTGCATCACGCCGGCTCTTCTTTTTATCAGCGGTTCGAAGGGCAAAAATGCTAAAACCCGACCTGTTATATGCCTGGCCTCTGCCATCGGCAGTCATGGGATTAATGAATGGAATGCCTGTGATTTTAGAATTACATGATCTTCCTTCCGGGCGCGTAGGTCCTTTATGGTTTAGATATTTCCGCGATTTCAAAGGTAAAAAAAGAATAACTTTGATTACGAGTGCTTTGAAAGATGCCCTATCAGAAAGATATGGGGATGCATTTCGAAATTCAGATGTAGTACTCGCACCGAATGGTGTAGAACCCGAGCGATTTAACGCCCTGCCAGACCAGGTAACAGCTCGAAAAAATCTTGGGTTGAAGGAAGCACCTACAGTTGTTTGTACAGGTCATTTATACTCAGGCCGCGGGGTAGATCTTTTTATACACCTGGCGAAAACATTTCAAGATAAAGGAATTCAGTTTGTCTGGGCTGGCGGGAAGCCGGCTGATGTTGAAATATGGACAAAACAAGCTGAGTCTTTACCCACGCTGAATTTTTGCGGATTTATTCCAAACACTCAGCTGCCCACTTACCAGGCAGCGGCAGATGTGTTGTTGATGCCATACAGCCGTGAAATCGGTATATCCAGCGGCGCTGGAAACTCTGCTCACGTTTCAAGTCCAATGAAAATGTTTGAATACCTGGCAACCGGCCGGGCCATCCTGGCTTCTGACTTACCCGTCTTTCACGAAGTATTGAATGAAAAAAATGCCGTGTTTTGCCCGCCTGAAGACATAGCAGCCTGGGAAAAATCACTTGAATATTTATTAGATAACCCGGGTAAACGGCAGGAACTATCCGTCCAAGCCCAACTGGATGCCCAGAGATATTCCTGGACAGAACGAGCCAGGCGAATCCTGAACGGGTTCCCCGGAGATAACGCAAGATAGTTTAATATTCTGCCAGGTGTCTTTTTACCCAGCTGTAAAAATTGGAATTAATATCATTGGACTCAAAACAAAATAAATCGGTATGGATATGGCTTGGCATCACATTGTTTCTCTCAGTGATGATCAGAGCAGGAATATGGTCTGTTTATCCCTTCGCCCATGGAAATGACACCCCGACCTATCAACACCTGGCCAATTCTTTACGGAATAACCTGAGTTTTGAGCGATACAACGGCACCCGGACACCGGGTTACCCGATTTTTATCAATTTGACAGGCAATGAAAACAGCCTATACCTGGTACAGCTTGGTTTGGGGGTATTAACCACACTGCTGGTTTTTTATATATCACTGCAAGTGAGCAAAAACACCCGGTTTTCTGGAATAATGGCTTTGATTCATACTTTGAACCTGGGGCAGTTTTTTTTTGATGCCGCCTTTCTGACTGAATGCCTGGCAACTTTCTTATTATTTATTATTTTCGCTGGAATATTATTTTTATTTAATCATCAGAATACAAATGTTAACCAGCTTCTACATTTCAAGACTGACGGTATCTCGCTTTTCATTGGAATTTCAGCCGCTTTTCTTTCAATGTCCAGGCCATTATTTGCTTTCGTCCCTTTCTGGGCGGCATTGTATGTGTTATTTTTCTGGCAGCAGCCCCTCAAAGTTCGTATAAAAACAATTTTTTTTGCCGCCCTCCCGGCTTTGGTTGTTCTTTTGATCTGGGTAAATTATATCCACACAAAATTTAATATTATCGGGATGGATTCAATTGGTGGTTATCACCTTGTGAATCATACAAGCAGCTTTTTTGAACTTGCACCTGATAAATATTCAGCCATCAGAGATACATTTTTGAAATTCAGGGCGGAACGACTCGCATCCACCACTTCTCCGGTCAACACAATATGGGATGCTATTCCGCAATTAATGGAACAAACCCATTTAAATTATTATTCATTAGGACGGACCATGGGAGAAATTTCCAAACAGCTTATTCTAGATCATCCATGGTTATATTTAAAAAACCTGGTTCTGGGATGGTGGTGGTTTTGGAAAGTCGGAACTTTCTGGCTGCCAGAATCTATGAAAAATAAAGAACTGCAAAGCATATTGACAAATTTAATGAATTTCGAACGGATGGGTTTGTTTGGAATAAATCTTGGTTTTATTGCAATATCAATAAGTTTATTATGGGGGAAAATCCGCCGCATTATCCAGCCCAACCTGTTTGTAGTTTTCACTATCAGTTCGGTCTGGGTCACATCCATTCTTCAAACGCTTGCAGAACATGGCGATAACCCCCGTTTTCTGGCTCCAATGCAAACCCTGGTGATGATCATAGTTGTCAAGATGGTCATGGATATGATTAAGTTTCCGCTACTGTCTACTCACAAATAAGTTGACTCTAAAAAATCCCTGGATCAATACCCAAAAAAGTGGTGAAAAGAACTGAATAATAATACCCTTCATTATGGGTGATAAAATAATTTATTGGTCCATATTTTGAAAAAAAATATCTGAAGAGAAAAGAACTGATCATTTCTTCGTTTTTGGGAATTTAATATCTATGACACATTGGGATACAAAATCCACAATTAATAATTACTCCCCATTCATCGTACCTATTTTAATTGCAGGGTTGTATTTTTTCATAATGTATTTCTTTTTCCCATTTAGAAATAAATTCCAGTATGATCCAGATGAGGGATTAAATTTGATCCGTGGAATGCTGGTTTATCTCAAATTCCCTCTTTATAGCTCCGTATCAAGCGATCAACCACCTCTTTTTACTCACCTGCTTGTATGGTTATTCAAGTTTACCGGGTTTGAAACAAATCCAGCGCGTTTACTGGTCTTATTTTTTGCAACAATTGCGATCTGGTCTTGTTCAAAAATGGTACAACTAAGCTGGGGCAATTTAGCTGCTGTGTTGTTCCTCCCGATCATCATGATGGCAGATTATTTTGTAAGACTAAGTATCTCGATAATGATCGGCCTCCCTGCGATAGCGATGGGGTGTTTATCCGTTTTATTTCTCATGTTTTGGCATAAAGAAAAAAAAACAGCATGGCTGGTATTTTCGGGTTTTTCACTGGCTCTATCGGTGATGATCAAGCTTTTCACAGGATTCCTGGTTCCCATTGTAATATCTGGAATTTTTCTCACAACTTACAATGCAAACAAAGAAAAGGGATTCAGCTGGGATATTTTCCGTGAATCTATCATTTGGGGGTTAAGTTTTGCAGTAACAACAATTATCTTATTAATTACTTTTGTTGGACCTCATAATTTTCTCCAGATCATCAGTCCACATATATCAGCAAATTCCATTAAAGATTTTCAGGATTATGGACTTTCGATAAATTATCAATTAACTCCTTTGATACTGTATTTATTAATGGGTTTATTTGGAATTTATTTTATGATCATTAAAAAGAAAACATTTTTTTTATATGTTCCTGTATGGATCGGAACGGCTTATTTATTACTCAGTATTCAAAAGCCCGTTTTTTTTCACCATCATCTATTAATTGTGGTTCCTGCTGCAATGCTCGCCGCAGGCGGTATAGGTGAAGGCATCCACACGCTTTTAAAAATTAAGAGCTGGAAAGGTTTATTCCAATTACCATCTCTCGTGGCTATGTTTTCTGTAGTATTTTTTCTTTTTACTGCTAGCTATTATTTCCCAAAATCTGATGCGAGTTTTAATGGAATAGGTGGTTTTTTTGAAGAAAACCCGATCAGAAATGAACAGATCATCCAGGTGATGGAAAAATATAAAGATCAAACAAACTGGGTTGTCACAGATCTGCCAATTTATGCATTTAACCTGGAGCGCCCGGTACCACCTATTCTTGCTACTTTCTCCTTTAAACGAATGATTACCGGGAATTTGACACAAAACACCATCATCGATTCGATGAAAAAATTTGATCCGGAGCAAGTACTTATTGGCAGATTTAAACTTCCCTTGTTGGAAAAATATCTACTCAATAAATACACATTAGTCTCCACAGAAAATGGCGTGAGATTGTTTATTCGAAATAACCTGATCACAACAAAATAACCCAAACGATCTATTACCAATCAATAAGAATAAAATTTCAATTTCTTAAAGACTTGATCGTGTGTAAATAATGGCTTCACATCAAAAAAATCACTTTCTATGGAACAGGTCACTACTTGAACTCAATATCCAGTTATTTTTCAATACAAAAAAAAGAGTCGAAAACAAATTTGATCTATTGGATTATTCTTTTTGCATTTATTTTACGCATAGGTTTGGGGTTTGTCTCAATTTCTTTGTTACCGATAATCGGTTACGAAAGTAAAACACAAAAGGCCGGTTATCTCTTTTTTGATGCCTACCGAAGAGATTCACAGGCATGGGATCTTGCCCAATCAACCAAACCGTTGCAGCGGGCTTTTGACAGCAAATTCTCATCTGATCAATACGGCGGATTGTTGTGGGTCAGTGCATTTATTTATCGTTATCTTTCAGGCGGAACACATCAGCCATTTCTTATTATTCTCTTAGCTGCATTTGTAAACACTTTAGGAGTGTTTTTTGTTTACATGACAGGAAAAAACATATTTCCTGCTGAAGATGACCATACTGCCCTTTTTGCTGCAATGATTTTTGCTTTCTTCCCTGAAGCTATTTTATTAAGTGCATCCCAAATGAGGGAACCATTCCTGATTACCTTGATTGCCATGGCTTTTTATGGTTTAACCAGCTGGCAGATTACTGCCAAAAAATCAATGTGGTTATGGATTCTGATTTCGATAATGGGGTTACTTTTTATCTCCCCTGGATTTGTGATCCTGACCCTGATAGTCCTTACCGGGTGGATATTTTTTACATCCAATTATGATAGTCAAAAAAAGAAAAAATTTCCCTGGCAAATCGGGATAGCAGCATTAGGATTATTCTTTATCGCCCTGATTGTTCTGAGTGCCAGCTGGGATTCCCTTGTGGCGGTAAAGGGAAGCGGTCCACTGGGTGTCATTGGGAACTGGGCCCGAGGAACAGCCAAATGGAATACATATCTGCTTGGCCGCAGTTCAGGCATTGTTCAATTATTATTTCAATCACTGCCTTCATTTCTTGCCTTCCCATTTGTCGCTTTGTACGGAATATTACAACCTGTCCTTCCTGCAGCCATATTCGAACCGGGAAATCTCTTTTGGAAAATCCTGGGAGTGATCAGAGCCTCCGGATGGTATCTGCTGCTTCCGCTTATCGCATTTTCGCCGTTTGCAGTTTATGACATGGTCTTAACAAATAAGCGAAAACAGTTTTTCTGGCTTGTAATAATCTTTTGGGGTTGGGTTCTCATTTCAGCCCTGCGAGGCGGCGGTGACCAATGGGATAATCCGCGTTACCGGACAATATTGATGGTCTGGTCCGCATTATTGGCAGCTGTCTCCGTCAGGCATCTTTTGAATAAATACAAAATACAAAACAAGGGCGAAATTACGAGAGATCACACACGTTGGTTCTGGAGAATTATTGTTGTTGAATTGATCATCCTGTTGGTTTTTGGTCACTGGTATACATGGCGTTACCTGGGTTTCGGTGTAAATATCGGGATACGGAATACAATTATTTTAGCGATCAGCTTATCGGGGTTATATATGATCATGGATATTTTCTACCAAAGATTCAAGGCTTCATCTCGGTTATAATTTATTTTTCTAATTGGAATCCGATCTTTACAGAAAACCTTGATGTAAAAACCGGGTTATAAGATTTTCGAAGGAGTATCAAAAATGCCTGTTGCAATTATCACCGGGATCACGGGACAGGATGGATCTTATCTCGCTGAATTATTACTCGGTAAGGGTTACCAGGTCGTTGGCATGGTGCGGCGTTCAAGCACAGTAACAATGGAACGGCTTGAACACATTCAAGATGACATCATCATTACGCAGGGTGACCTGCATGACCAATCCTCGATGGTTGCACTTATCGAGGAATATAAACCCACCGAAGTCTATAATCTCGCGGCTCAATCATTCGTTCCAACCTCCTGGAGTCAGCCATTACTCACCGCTGAGGCAACAGGACTCGGAGTAACCCGTATTCTTGAGGCAATCCGCCTGGTGAATCCACAGATTAAGTTTTACCAGGCTTCCTCCAGTGAAATGTTTGGAAAAGTAGTAGAAGTTCCGCAAAGAGAATCCACACCTTTTTACCCGCGGTCCCCTTATGGGGTTGCAAAAATGTATGGTCACTGGATCACAGTTAATTACCGCGAGTCCTTCGATATGTTTGCAACATCCGGAATTTTATTCAATCATGAGAGTCCCAGGCGTGGATTGGAATTTGTGACAAGGAAAATTTCCAATACTGCTGCGAAGATCAAGCTTGGCCTGACCAACGAATTAAGGCTAGGCAACCTGGAAGCACAGCGAGATTGGGGGTTTGCAGGCGATTACGTTCTTGCAATGTGGCTTATGCTGCAGCATACTCACGCAGACAGTTTCGTGATCGGAACCGGCGAAACACACTCGGTACGTGAATTTTGTGAATTGGCGTTTGGATGTGTAAATCTAAATTACCAGGATTATGTTGTGCAGGATCCTCGATTTTACCGTCCTGCAGAAGTTGATCTTCTGATCTCAGACCCATCAAAAGCAATTTCTGAGCTTGGATGGAATGCAAAAACCAGTTTTAAAAACCTGGTTGAAATGATGGTCGAATCTGATCTTCAACGGTTATCAAAAAAATAAACGGGTCTTTTTTCCACATCCTGAATTTTTTCATGATTGTGTGAAAGTAATCCTGATATGGACCAAATAAATAAATTACGCCAGGAAATCCAGGAGAAATCTTTTCTCGCAGATTCACTGGCGTTTCTTTTTATGGGGATTTATGCGTATTATTTATGGATTAACGCTCATTTTCAAATTTCTGTTCTCGACGAGGGATTATATTTATACAAAGGATGGCTGTTTGTAAATAAGTTTTACACCCCATTTCAACCTTATGGTTTGTGGACAAATCAAATGCCTTTATCATTTTTGATCCCCGGCTGGATCGAATTATTATTCGGTCCTGGACTTCAAACAGGGAGAATGATGGCGGTTGGGTTGGGTTTATTAACCCTGCCAGCTGTATGGCTGACGTCAAAAAGGCTGGGAGGTCACTGGATCGCTGCCGGGGTAATGGGAACAATGTTATTAAATCCAGCAGCAATCAAGATGGTTTCTCTCGCTGCGTCTCAAGGCCTGGTGGCATGTTTACTTGCATGGACTATGTTGTTCAGCCTGGGAAGCGGCCGAAAAAATTGGGAGCTTTTTATTGGCGGGCTGCTAGCAGGCTGCCTGGTGATGGTTCGAATAAATATGCTTCCATTGTTACCGCTCTTAGTCTTATATATTCTATGGCTTCGGGGCTGGAGAGCAATGCTCTGGTCACTGACTGGAATTGTGATTGTATTCGGGGGGTTACATATAATATATTGGCCGAATATACTCAAGTTATGGGCAAAATGGCTGCCTCTCCCTTTCCTAAAAAACTGGTTTCCTCCGCAAAACACACCCAGCTGGAAACCTGATAATCCCATTCAATTTCGAATAGCAAGTTTTTTTCTTACCTTTCGGTATCATTTTGCCGCACTGATTGGTGCTGTCAGTTCCTGGATATTCTGGCCAAAATGGAAAAGTAAATCTTCAGGAGATGGATTGCTAAAAAATCCAGATCCGTCAAAGTACAAGACGGCAATTTTCTTATCTTTGCTTTTTGTTATTTCTTTCATCCTGCATGCATGGGCTGCCCTGGGGAATGAATACTGCGTATTTTGTTTTCCCACCTACACAGCTTTTTACAGCGAAGCTGGATACTTATTGTTTGCAGTAACAATTTCATTCTGGGTTTTTGAACCTCCATTCTGGAGAAAACTGCTTGGTACTTTTGCTTTTTTTCTGCTGGCTGGAGGGATGGCTTACAGTGCTGAAGGTGCGATAGCTGATTTGTTGGGGGGAGATTTTTACAAAAGGATACTTACAATTCAAACCATTGGAACAAGAGATATTAAAATATGGCAAATCTTTGCCAACAAATTCCAGATTAGTTACGAAACAATATTTGATTTTACGCATACATGGTTCCCGATTTTTTTGGCAATTGTGATCGGAGCATTTTTCTTTTTCCTCCCTGATTTTTTTAGCTTAATTAGTCATTTATTTTCAAAAATTTCATTTATAGTGAAACTAAGAAAAAAAATGAGTATAAATCATAATTGGGGTTTACGAATTATCCCGTTGATAGCCGCAGGATTAATATTTTCTCCGGCAGCATTCATGGCGGGCGATTACAATACATATGATTGTAAACAAAATACTATCCCTGCCTATGAACAGGCGGGTAACTTATTATCAACAACGATAAAACCGGGTTCCAGAATATACTGGGCTGGTTACTCACCTGTGACCTTATTATATTTACCGGATATAAAAATATATCCTGCACAATTACATGGTATATATTCGTTTAGAATTAACCCTGATGATGATGCCCTTCAAAAATACGGTTGGTGGAACGAACACCTCGCAGAAAAATGGCTGAATGAAGCAGATTACATCATTGTAGAACAAAAAAATTTAGATAAAAAGGATTGGCTGGCACAAAATGACCGGTTGAAAGAATTTCAACTAATTGCGCAAAGCGATACGGATATGCCAAAGAATAACACTTCTGCATACTGTATGAATGCAACAGCCATTAATGTTTACCGGAGGAAGTAATGCAATCATCACAAATTGATTTATCCATAGTAATTCCTATTTATAACGAAGTAGAAAGTCTGCCATTATTACAAGAGGCTCTTAAAACATCACTAAGAGATTTGAAACGATCGTGGGAAGTCATTTTTGTGGATGATGGGTCTAAAGATGGCAGTATACAGATCCTCGAAGAAATCGCTGCCAGTGATCCCGGACATGCTGTTGTAGTTGAATTTCGCCGGAATTTCGGCCAAACAACCGCCATTGCCGCGGGTATCGATCATGCCAGGGGTGATGTGATTTTATTCCTGGATGCTGATTTACAAAATGACCCTGCAGACATCCCGATGATGCTTGAAAAATTAGATGAGGGTTATGATGTGATTTCAGGATGGCGGAAAGATAGGGAAGATAACGCTCTGACCAGGAATTTGCCATCACATATTGCTAACTGGTTAATTTCAAATGTTACGGGTGTACACCTTCATGATTACGGCTGCACACTAAAAGTATACCGAAGAGAAGTAATCACCGGATTTAAGTTATACGGCGAAATGCACCGGTTTATCCCTGTGTACGCCAATTCAGTCGGGGCAAAAATACTGGAAGTACCCGTCAGGCATCATTCCAGGAAGTTTGGCGCAAGCAAATATGGCCTGGAAAGGACTCTTAAGGTTGTACTCGACCTGATGGCAGTTCAGTTTCTTACCAAAGCCGCCAATAAACCGATCTATCTTTTTGGCGGCGGCGGTATTGGCCTGATTGCAGCAAGTTTTTTCGGGTTTTTGTTCCTGGTTATCAGGAAGCTGATTTCACAGATTGACATCTTAAGTTCACCAATTTTTATTATTTCTATGCTGGCTGCCATGACAGGTTTTCAGGCAATATTGATGGGCCTGATTGCAGAATTATTGGTTCGGACATATCATGAATCCCAACAAAAACCCACCTACACCGTAAGAAAAGTAATTCGTAACAATGAAACATTCAGCCCTTCACACCCAACAAATCTTTCCGGGCATTAATCCATATGAAAACGTGGTTTGAGAATAACCGCCGCCTAATTTTCCGGGGAGCCGGGACAGGATTAGCCATTGTCCTGTTAATCGTACTGCTTTACCAAAACGGCTGGGGAGAAATCCAAAAAGCATTACAACGAATATCTCTTCTGCACCTGGTACTGGCTTTGGTATGTATTTTGATGTCAAGATTATTAATCAGCTTACGCTGGTTTGTTCTTCTTCGGTCGGCGGATATCAAAATTTCCTTCAAGAACACAATTTCTCTTGTTTTTACAGGTTTATTTGCCAACAATTTCCTGCCTACCACCGTCGGAGGAGATGTTGTTCGTTTAGCTGGCGCCATTCAATTGGGATTCGATGAGGCAATCTGCCTGGCATCCATAGCGGCTGACAGGGTGGTCAATATGGTTGGGATGTCCCTGGCATCTCCATTGGGAATCTGGCAATTATTGACAATACCTGCAGCTGGCGGCATCAGTCAAGGCCTTGTTGGAGCAGGATTATTGAAAAAAGGCTGGGATTTTCTAAAAAAAACTATGGGATCCTTTAAGCTCTGGTTTCAGAAACCCACTGCGTTAATTCTTGCATTGGGATTTGCGATCGCCCATATGACTTTTTCTTTTTCTGCTAATTACATCCTGATTAATGGATTGGGCGGTTCATTGCCGCTTTGGAAGGTTCTTGGATTATTCAGCCTGGCATACTTTGTTTCTTTGGTTCCTATTTCGATCAATGGTTATGGTGTTCAGGAATTAACAGTCACTTATTTATTATCTCATTTCGGCGGGATCAGCCTGCCTATCAGCGCTACTGTTGCTGTTTTACACCGTTTACTAATGGTTTTTGTCAGCCTGCCCGGTGCCCTCACATTACCGGGTATTATGACCCTAATGGATAAAAAACAAGACAGCAATTCAATCTAATTAATGAAAGATTTTTCTTCGGCAACTTTCTGGAAAACATTTTTTGCATTCACATTTATTGTGAATACGGCGATTCTTACATGGTCGATTTTTAGGTGGATTGAAATAAAGGTCATCATTTGGCGTTCGCTTTGGGTGATCCCTTTGATCCTTTACGTTTCAATCATCACGGGCTGCATATTCCTTTTCAAATGGATACAAAAGGGAAATGCTGAACGACTTATATCAGTGCTTGACTATAACCCTGGTGAAAAACACCCGAAATATATTAAGTTATTTCAAATTACAGCAGGTGTTATTTTTATTGGTATTGCTGTATTAATTCCTTACCTGAAATTCACATATCATATAGGCGAAATTGTAAAAAAATCAACTCAGGATCCCGTACTTTCAACGATTCTCTTTTACTGGTTCACCTGGTGGATGATACTGTTTGCAGCAGGAAGTATGAGGACCGTTTTAAAAACCAGCTGGGCTGGCGGGTTCGCTGGTGCACTGGTTTTAATGGGAGCAGCCTATGAAATCTTTTTACGAATTCAACTGGTCTCAGATTATCCTTTTTCGATGGGTTGGTCAGAATCCAGCCGGTATTATTACGGCTCCCTCTTTTTTGCACCGACAATATATGGAATGGATGTACCACTTTCAACAATGCACCCAACCCGTTATTTACTGCAGGCCATCCCTTTTTTGATCCCGGGACTTGGACTGGCAGTAAATAGATTCTGGCAATTTTTATTATGGATCGGATTAACCGGATTATCTTCCATCGTTTTGATAAGGCGAACAGTCAAAATGAAGGATGGAACCGATTTACTCATCAGTGCATTATTAACTATCTGGGTTTTTCTTTATTTTCTACGAACCGGTGTTTATTATCACCTGCAATTTATGGTTTTTATTCCGCTTCTATTTATTAGAAAAAAACATCCATGGGTATCATTGTTGGCTGTAATTATTTCATCGGCATGGGCTGGTGTCAGCCGTGTTAATTGGATTCCTCTTCCCGCAATTATCAGCATCACCATATATATCCTGGAAGAACCCGTATCTGCTGCTAAAAATATTAGAGAATACCTTCGTTTACCAGTGATCTGGGCATGCACTGGGGTGAGTACTGCAATAACTGCCATGGCAATTTATATTCCATTATCTGGAAACTCAAATAACGTGGAAGCTTTTACGTCTAGTTTTACATCTCCAAAACTCTGGTACCGTTTGCTTCCAAATGATTCCTATTCTTTAGGAATTCTGCCAGGCATATTAGTCGTTACCGGGCCATTGTTATTGACTTTCTTCCTGGGATTATTTAAATTCAAAAAACAGATACACCCGCTTCGATGGTTCAGTTTGTTATTGATGTTAGCTTTGGTTTTTATTGGCGGGTTATTGGTGAGTGTGAAAATTGGAGGCGGTGCAGATCTTCACAACATGGATGCCTATGCTGTTGAGATCCTTATTATCACATTGTTTTTTATCAACGGGCAGGTTAATCAAGATACTCCTGAAAAAATAATTAATTCCAGGGAAACTGGGCGGGCAAATTCATTTATCAAATGGCCTATCCTGGCCTCCGGTCTGATTATTCCGCTTGTATTTCTTATTCCAATGCTCAGTCCCGGTCCAAGGCTGCACCCTGATATCAACAACAAGGCTTTTTTACAATTAAAAAATCTTGCCGAACATTACAGCCTTAAAGGACCTGTTCTCTTTATTAATGAACGGCACCTTTTAACTTTTCATAAAATAAATATTCCATTAGTACCTGATTATGAGGCAGTTACCTTGATGGAAATGGCCATGTCGAACAATCAGGTTTACCTGCAGCATTTTTATAAAGATCTTCAATCTCACAAGTTTTCTGCAATTATTACCGGTAAACAAAATCTAGGAATGAAAGAAGAAGGTTCATTTGCTGACGAGAATAACGTTTGGAATACCAAAATATCACCTTATATATTATGCTATTACGAACCTGTTATGATGGGAACTGAGGCAGCTCCATTATCATATATCGAGGCTGATCAGAGTCGTATCGAAATATACTTGCCGCGAAATTCTCCCGGGAGTTGTCCGTAATTAAGTTTGCAGTATATCGATTTCTATTGTTTCTTTGCATTTCTTTATTGAAAGTTGAAATTATTTATTAGGATGATAAATTGAAACGACCTGGTTTTTTCATCTCTGGTGCTCCAAGGTGCGGTACGACTGCTCTGTACACCTATTTATCTCAACATCCCCGGATATTTATGTCCGAGGTAAAAGAACTAAATTATTTTGCGAGTGATTTCCCTAACGTTCAAAAAATATCATTCAAATCTGTCGCAGATTATCACAAACTATTTGAACATGCAGGACCCGAACATATAGCAGTAGGTGAGGCATCTCCTTTTTATCTTTTTTCAAAAACGGCTTTCAAGAATATGTATCAGTACGATGATCAGGCAAAAGTGATTCTTACTTTGAGACAACCGGTAGATTTTATTCAGTCCTATCACCGTCTCAACTTGAGCTTACTCCGGGAAGATGAAGCCAACCTTGAAAAAGCCTGGAACCTGCAGGAAACTCGGAAAAAAGGGAAGGCAATACCAAAAAGTGCCCGGCAGGTAGAATTACTCATGTATGGTGAATTAGGTCAATTCAGCAAATACGTTGAAAACCTGCTATCCATTTTTCCCAGGAGGCAGGTCAAGATCTTTCTTTTTGATGATCTGCGAAAGGACACAAAAAAAGTTTATGAAGAAACGCTTGAATTTATCGGTGTTCCACAAGATGGAAGGGTGGAATTTCCTCAAATTAACGCAAACTTTGAGAACAAATCACAATTATTAGCCAGATTGTTTCATCCTCCACAGCCTGTTTATAAAAGCTTTGTCAAGATCATATCTTTATTTGGGACCAGTTTTATGGAAAAGGTTTCAGTTTTTTATAACCGGCTCGAAAGATATAATACAACACAAGCAAAACGGATACCGATTGACCCAGCATTAAAAACCCGTATGCAGGAACATTTTGCTCCCGATATCATCAAATTATCGAGTTTGATCGAACGCGACCTTTCTGATTGGTTAAGTTGATGAGTGATATTATTTTTAAGATCCTTTAGTTGATTATTGGATCACAATCCCATGGTGAAAAAAATAATCCAATCAAATGAAAATTATCCGAAGTAAAAAAAAATAAAATGGGGTGTTATTCTGCGCTGGGGTGGAACTATGATTAGTTCCGTATTGTTTCTCTGGCTAATTTTGCGTCAAAACTGGGCTGTCGTGTTTACAAAAGCATCGAGTATTGCTCTGTGGGCTTTTCTTGCTGCAATTTTGTTTTATCTTGTATCTTACTGGTTTAACACTTTAAGGTGGTGTTTTTTATTATGGGCTCAGGGTGTTCAAATTTCAATATGGCAGGCATACCGATTAAACTGGGCCGGATATTTTGCATCCAATTTTCTTCCTTCAACAATTGGAGGAGATGGGTTCAGAATGCTAGCAGTTCATCCTTATACAGAAAAGAAAAGCATTTCGATCGGGTCTGTTGCGCTGGATAGAATAATTAATATGGCAGCGATGACCTGCCTTGTACCCGCCCCAATCATCATGTTTGGATCGGCTCTTTTGTCCATTTTTAACCATCCGGTTTCATCGTCCGTTTCATTGGGTAATCTTGCGGCTCCAATCACTCAACTATTTAAAAAATATTTTCCGAAAGTAATTTCGGCTTTTGATAAGTGGAGATCAAAACCCTGGTCTTTTTTTTGGGCTTTCCTGGCTGCCTGGCCATCGAACCTAATTCCAATCGCTGCTACTTATGTCATCGCCAGGCAATTGGGTGTCGAAGTAAATTATTGGCAGGTTATGGCTGTACAAACAGTCACCTATTTTTTATCTGTTTTACCAATTTCAGTAAATGGTTATGGTTTGCGTGAAGTAGCCTACACAACACTCTACACAACCCTCGGCGCAACAGTTGAACAAGCATCCACCCTGGCGCTTGTGACACGTTTACTCATGGTTCTATGCACAATTCCAGGAGCTATCTGGTTATCATCCGTCGTAACCAAGAATATCAATCTCGACGAAATTCCGGAAAAAAACTCACAAGATGGAGTTATCTGACAGGAACACTGTCAATTATCTTATGAAAATTTTAGTTCTCATTCACGAATTTCCCCCGGTTGGTGGCGGCGGCGGACGGGTTGCCAAAGATATAGCTGCAGGGTTGGTAAAACTTGGTCACCAGGTCAGGGTTATCAGTACACATATGCAAGGTTTGCCAAACCAGGAAAATATTGAAGGGGTAATTGTTGACCGGCTCCCAACCATACGGAAAACTGCATACCGGGCAGAATTTTTTGATATGGCCCACTTCAATCTTTCCGCAATACAAAGAGGAAGAAAAATCATTCAGGAATGGAAACCTGACGTGATACATGCTCACTTTGCAGTACCAGCTGGAGCAGTTGCCCTGATATTATCAAAACTCAGTGGGATACCCTATGTATTGACAGCACACCTGGGGGATGTTCCAGGTGCGGTTCCTGAGAAAACTGATAAATGGTTCAGGTGGATTTATCCTTTCACCCCTCCGATTTGGAAGAATGCAAACCGTGTTGTGGCAGTGAGTGAATTTACCAAACAGATGGCATTGGCCCATTATTCTATTGCAATCGATGTGATTCCAAACGGGGTTGAGTTAACTTCACTTCCAAATTCCAATGTTCCCACGCTGACGCAAGTGATTGATGATGACAGGGTTTTAAAACCTGCACAATTGGTTACCAATGATAAAACTGTCCGGATTGTTTTTGCCGGAAGGTTTATGGAACAAAAGAACCCTGAACATTTAGTAGATGCACTCTTTCAACTGTCTTATTTACCATGGCGCTGTGCAATGCTGGGTGACGGTCCACTCCTCGATTCAATAAGAGAAAAGATAGAAAAGTCCGGGTTATCAGATCGTTTTCAATTGCCGGGGTGGATGACTCCTGAACAGGTGATCAACGAGTTTTCACAAAGCGATGTATTAGTATTACCTTCCCGGTCTGAAGGATTATCTGTGGTTGGAGTACAGGCCCTGGCCATGGGACTGGCAATGATTTTGAGCGATGTAGGCGGCAACCTTGAGCTTGTCAGCGAGACTGAAAACGGGTTTCTTTTCCCCGTTGGCGATGTAGAAATGCTTACCAAACGATTAAAACATTTGTTGGAAAATCCGGAATTTCTCCGGTCTGCACGAGCAAAAAGCTTTGAAAAAGCACAAAAATATGATCTTCAAGCCATCGTCTCCAGGTATGAAGAAATATTCTTGAAAATTGAGAGTAAAAAATAATGTATCTACTTAGCGAAATGAATATTTTTCCGGCAATGCTATTGTTGAGTCTTTGGGGACTTACCGGCTGGCTGATTGTAAGTGCTGTTTTCGAAAAACAGATCGCCCCAAATGAAAGAGGCCTGATCGGCATTGGATTGGGATTGGTGGTTTGTACCTTTCTTGCAAATTGGTTCGCCAGGTTTTTACCATCAGGTTCAGCTTTTTGGGGCGCAGGATTATCGGGAGTGTTAATAGGCGCAGCCTTAATCTCTCCTCTATTCGATAATTTGTCAACCAAAAATGTAAGAACTAATATTTTTTTTCTTCTTAAAAGAATTTTTCCTTCGGGGTCCTTTCAATCTAGATCATGGGGATTATTCCTTCTTTTTACAATCATTTTCACGATGATTGGAAGAGGATTTGGGTTTTTTGATGATCAACAAAACCTTGCTCCTCTTTCTATCATGGCGACCGGAGATATACCTCCTCATTTTTCTTATGATCCTTCTCTCGGGTTTGGATATCACTATTTTCTTCTTCTTGTTGGAGCTCAATTTGTTCGACTTGCAAATGCAGGACCATGGACAGCACTCGATTTTGCCCGCGGGTTAACACTGGCATTAACACTGACCTATGGAGGATTTCTTGCAAAAAGAATCACAAACAGTCAAATAGCACAGATTTCATCCATGATCTTTATGGCTTTTGCTGGAGGTGCCCGCTGGCTATTCTTCCTGTTACCCGGATTTCTTCAAAGACAAGTTTCATCAAGTATTTCATTAATTGGATCCGGGGCAGATAGCGGCGCAAATCTGATCACTGTCATGTACAAGTATTGGAAAATCGAAGGCAGCGGTCCTTTATCTTTCCCATTTATGCTCGGCTCTGGAATAGATCAATCCATGAGTATGTTCCATAAAGGTTTCGGGACCAGCGCTATCATGATTTCGTTACTGCTGGTTTTACTCGGTAATTCTTTTTTGTCGGAATCGAAAAATTCTGGGTTGAAGTCCCTTTATTTGATCAACACTGGACAATTTTTAACGATTTCCATCCTGATAGCATCACTAGCACTGGCTAATGAAGTTTTTTTTGCGTTTCTCTTTGCTGGATTTGCCAGTTCTGGAATAATTTGGATGCTTCAAATTCGAAAATTTTATTTACCTGCATCGTATTGGAAATGGATCGGGGCATTATTTACTGCCGGGGTAATTTCCATGGTACAGGGCGGAATGCTGTCAGAATTGGTTTCCAGCTGGATATTAAATTTTGGAAGTTCAACACATTCGTCATCAACCTATTTTAGGGTTAGTTTTGCTCCAAGTCTCCCGGCACTTTTATCAACCCATCTTGGGACACTTCAGATTTTCAATCCCCTGCACTGGGTGTTGATTCTTTCAGAGACTGGACTTGCTGTATTGGCGATGCCTATTGTGTTGAAACAATTACCCAAGCATGTTCGTGATGAGAATTGGATAGAAAGTGCGTGGATCGGATCAATCATATTCAGCTTATTATCATTTTTTATTATTTACACCGGAAATGCTGGTGAGACTGCGATTACCCGTCTGCAATCATTTTTTTTGATTATCACAAAAATTTATGCTGTACCGGTATTATGGATCTTTTTACAAAAAAGATCTGAAAATATCCAAGTATATTTTATTGGATGGGGATTTTTCACCATTTTGTCTGGATTATCTTTATTCAGTATTCAATTAGCCGCAATCTCGAACCCAATTTACGCAGATTACCTTGACCCTTTAGATGGGCAGATGTTTTCACGACAATGGGATAAGCTTCTTCCAAAAACAATGGTCTTTGATCCTGTCTATCCGCGTGCGGCTACCATTTTCGGCAGACCGATACGCTCATCAAAAACAATGGGCGAGACATTGCCGGAGTGGAATGCATTTTCACAAAACCCGGATCCCTACAAGTTAAAATTAGCCGGGTATGATTATCTTTATGCTGATGGAAAATACATTAATAAATTTGCTGACATCATTCAACAAGACTGTTCGCAATTGATTGATCACATTGTGGATAAGAATGGTGACAAAATTGCGGATGAAAGATATTTGTATCAAATAACATCATGTAAAAAACCATAATTGAGGCACAAATTATGATCAGCATGCCGTCAAATCTGAACACAAAACGCTGGATCAGTGCGATAACAACGATTCTTACGGGTATGGCTGCCAGGGAGTTTTTCCTTCTTGCAATAAAACTTGGAATTTCACCCTTTACAAGTAAAACATGGTTTTTAATTCTTGGGATGCTTGGTTTCATATTTAGTTTTAATTTAGTGTTCTTTTTATTAACTTTTTCAAGGCTTAAAACTAAGATAGAAGATTTCCATTTCGAAACACAAAATATTTATCGAATCGTTGGTGAAACCCCAGCCCGTTTTCTCGGGGTTACTTTACTTTTAATATCATCAGTAATATACCCAATTATCATTTTTTATCCGTATTTTGGAAATCTGATTGGCAGACAAACCGGAATGCGCTTTTTATTATTTTGGTGTACAGCTTTATTTTCTGCTTTCATTTTGAAAATTATTACTCCTAAAATAAAATTCCCAGCTGCGATACTGTGTACCATCCTGATACAAGCCGCTTTTCTGCGTATCTTGAATTATTTCCCTGATATCAGTACATATCCCTTTTCGATGGGGTGGTCTGAAACCAGCCGGTTTTTCTACCCATCCCTCTTTGTCAGTAATATGGTTTATGGGAGTTTTTTCTCTTTACCGCTTCAAAATCCAACTCTGCATCTCTTATTGGTTCCGCCTTATTTACTCAATTCAACTCTCATATTCCACCGTATGTGGCAAGTATTAATCCGATTTCTGCTTGTTGGATTAATTGTTCCATCACTGTTTTATCGATTGAAAAGCAGCCGTATTCTTCTTGGTTATAGAGCAATTGTTTCAGGGATTATCGTTTTTCTTTATCTATTTTCCCTACCCCTTTATCTGCACCTGGCAGTTCTGGTATTTATGATTTTATGGGGATTTTCATCGATAAACTATCGCCAAACCTGGTTCTGGCTGATCATTGCCTCCATTTGGGCCGGGTTGAGCCGGATTAACTGGTACCCGGTTCCAGGTATGCTTGCAGCTGCATTATATTTCCTGGAGATTCCTCACAAACCCGGAGATAGGCGTTATCTTCTGAAACCTGCAGCTTATATCCTTTCCGGGACAGCGATAGCATTCCTGTCCATCAATATTTATATGAGTTACTCAGGATTGATGAACCAGGGTAATTTTTTTACAAGTCTGAGTTCTTCATTGTTATGGTTCCGCCTTTTACCCAATCAATCATATTACCTGGGAGTTTTACCAGCCATTCTCCTTTTTTCTTTTCCACTCTGGATTATAATTTTTCAATATTGGCGGGAAAATAAAAATGCCGTGAGCCAACTGCCTGCGGTTATGATAATCCTGGAATTGGTGATTCTTTTTCTGGGCGGCATCGTGGTTAGTATGAAAATCGGAGGCGGGGTTGATATTCACAACATGGATGCTTATGGCGTGCTGCTGATCATTATCAGTGCTTATTATCTTTCTACTATGTTGAAATTTTCAGATAATGCCCCTAATAATTCACCAGTCCCTGTTGGAAAACCAACCGGTTTCAATTTTTTCTATGTCATTGCAAGCCTGATTATCATTCCAGCCTTTTTTAGTGTTCAAAACGTAACGAGTTTTTATCAATTTGATAAAAATCAATCACAATTAACCTTGAATTCGATTCAAAAGGTTGTTGACAGCGTTAATTCAAAAAATGGTGAGATTCTTTTTATCACTCAACGCCATCTGATCACGATGAATATGCTGCATGGGGTCAAATTAATTCCTGAGTATGAGCGCGAAGACCTGATGGAAATGGCCATGTCAAAAAACGAACCATATCTAAACCGTTTTCGGGCTGATATGGAAAGTCACCGGTTTGCTGCGATCATTGTAGATCCATTGAAATATATTTATGCCGGGGAACAGGATGCAATGGGTGCAGAAAATAATGCATGGACACGTTATGTTATTAAAAGAATCCTGTGCAGTTATCAGCCTGAAGAAATATTTTCGGCTGACAGGGTGGCTATTTATGTTCCACAAACCGGGGAAAATAAATGTCCTTGATACATCGATCCAAATCGAGGGATTTTTGAAGGGAAGGACAGAAAAGAAATAAATATTTTCAGTGTCATGAAGAAACACTTCCTGACATTTTGTTGGCTGACGGGGATGTATTTTGCATAATTACATACGCAACCAATCCAATAATGGTTAATGCTATCCCTGCAATTCCAAGCCCGCCCGGAAAAACACCATGTAAAAATATGACTTCTCCGATGAGAGAAAATACTACTTCCATGGATTGAGTGGCATCCACTGCTGCAATTTCAAAAGGCTGTTGACAGAGATGGCGGGCATACAAGAAAATTGTGGTTGCAATCACCCCTGAACACAGTGCCACAACTGCTGTGCTGATAATTTGACCTGCTGCAGGCGGCGGGGGTGAGGTAAACAGCACCAGGCAGACCCAGAAAGGGATGGAACCCATTGTCAGGAGTAAGACCTTTGCAAAACCATTTTCCAAAATGGGGTGTTGAATATGGGGAATTCTGTGATTTTCCCCTTTTCTTGCTTCCCATACCATTTGATTCCCGATCGGATAAGCAAAAGCCGCGACCAAAACTGGAAAAACACCCAGTAATAAATTAGTGAGGTTGGTTGCAGCAGCGTGTTCAAGATTTACCAATAAAATTCCAAAGAAAATCAAGGCAGTAAATATTAATCCCCTCCCTGGAACTTTTCTGCCAAAAAACAGAAGCACGATCGGTGTAGCAATTATCGTCGTTTCCCAGGTGGTTGCGACGACCCAGCCTGCAGAATAATTTGAGCTGAAACAAATTGTCGAATAAAAAACACCAAAACCGATACTTCCTGCAAGAATCCAGAATAACCAATTTTCAAAAAACACAATAACCACATCGTGAATTGCGCGATACCCTTTAGTCACAAGCAATATCAACACTAAATATATCAACATATATCCAAAACGGAGGCTGGCGGACCACACCCAATGCCCTCCGGTCAGGCTCATGGATCTATTAAGGACAAAAGTAGTACTGAAAAATAAAGCGGCGATAATTCCTAATAACACCCGACGAAACATGAAACACTCCTAAAAAAAATTATTACCGCAAATTAGTCAAAAATAATATAACTGCCATGAGTACTTCGAAGCCAAAAACGTTCATTGATTTATCGGTATTTTTTTAATTCGGTACAGAATGGCAATAGTGTATCAGAGGCTTTATTTAAATTATTATGAATAAGCAATATTGGTTTCGGAACAACAGAATGCAGGAATTTTTTTGAAATAAATTTATTAGTATTCTTGACTTCCCTTTGGTAACGATACGGTACAACTGAGGGCAGACTACCATCGTATAGTATTTAATGACGATATATTTATTTACCCAGGAGAAAACTCATGAAAGCTAAAATCTTATTTGTCATATCAAGCCTCGTTCTGGCATCCATGGCTTGCGGTTTCCAGGCAAATCTTCCCGCTATGAAAACACCCGGTCCGGACAAAACTGACCAAATTTCCGCTGTCGTTCCTGAAGGAGATATCAACTTGAACATTTCCTTTAGTGCAGGTAATTTATCATTATCTCCTGGAGCAAAAGCTCTTTTCGAAGGCACAGCTACTTATAATATTGCCGATCTAAAGCCAGAGATTAAAATAAATAATGGTAATGTTGATCTAAGCCAGGGGCAATACCAGGTTACAGGCATTCCATCATTGAGCGGAATAAAAAACGACTGGAAATTGAAATTGGGATCAGTACCGATGAGTTTGTCACTTAATGCCGGAGCTTACGAAGGAAATTTTGACTTTGGCGGTTTATCGATTAAAAATTTAACCATAAATGACGGAGCATCCAAAATTACAGTTGATTTCTCATCGCCAAACCATGAAAAACTCAACATATTCAGTTACAAAACCGGGGCTTCCAATGTGACCCTGAAAAATCTTGGGAATGCCAATTTTTCCAATATGGTATTTGAAAGCGGGGCAGGAAATTACACACTCGATTTCAATGGTGGACTGCAAAGGGATGCCAATGTGAATATTCGCTCCGGAATGAGCAACCTGACTCTTACAATTCCAACTGGTATCCCGGCAACAGTTAAGGTTAGCAGCGGTTTATCAAATGTTCAGTTTCCTGCCAGCTGGAATCATAACGGAGATAACTATACACAACCTGGCGAAGGACCCATATTGACCATATTGGTTGAAATGGGTGCAGGAAATGTTCAGATAAATCAATAATTCATGATAAATAGATATATAAAAAAAGACCATTTTTTCTAAAATGGTCTTTTTTTATCATATTCACCCATATTGGAGTAAAAGGTCATTATTTACTTATGACTATGATCACTTGTGCTGATTTGTCCGCAACTTTAGAATTGGGAAAAGCAGATGAAATTTATCTTTTTTTGTATTTATTTTAGTTTCTAGGCTAAATACAAGAAAAGTTCAGAAAAAAAATCAATTGTTAAAAGAGGTTGTTCATGCAAATTACCCGTCAGGCAGATTATGCCATCCGCGCTGTTCTCTATATTTCCAAACTTGGAAAAAATCAACGAGCTGCCACCAGTCAGATCGCCCAAGAACAAAGGATTCCACCCTCATTTCTTGCAAAAATTATTTCCCAGCTATCCATCGCCGGTCTGCTGCAAACATCCCGGGGCGCAAGAGGCGGTGTCATGCTTGCCAAGGCTCCAGATGAAATCACCCTGCTGGATGTAGTTGAATCGATCGATGGGCCTATCACTCTTAATGAGTGTGTCAATGATGAAAACGGTTGTTCATTTGGTGATGATTGTCCTTTACGCCCAATCTGGTGTGATGCCCAGGATGAATTGGTTAATCGTCTAAAGACAACCAATTTCGCCCAATTTGCATCACTAAATTGATCAACAAGAACTCGAGCATTATAGAAAGACAACGCTAATGCGTTGTCTTTTTTTATAGTTTAATTGCTGCAGTTTCTACTAAACGAACTTTTTTAGGGCGTATAATTTGACAGGATATTTCTTGTTTTATCGAATATTTATATTATGCAAATTTACTGATCCAACAGAAGGAGAACATCATGACGCCATCTCGAGTTATTCGTGCGCCTCGTGGAACTGAATTAACATGCAAAAACTGGTTGAGCGAAGCTGCTTACCGGATGATCCAAAATAACCTGGATCCTGAAGTTGCCGAGAAACCGGAAGATCTGGTTGTTTACGGGGGAAGGGGCAAGGCTGCCCGCAGCTGGGAGGCGTTTGACGCAATTCTTGAATCCTTAAAAAACCTTGAAGATGATGAAACACTTCTTGTACAATCCGGTAAACCAGTTGTGGTTTTTAAATCTCACCGTGATGCACCAAAAGTTTTGATTGCCAACTCAAATCTTGTTCCGCATTGGGCAACCTGGGAACACTTTGATGAGCTGGCAAAAAAGGGCTTGATCATGTACGGTCAAATGACTGCCGGTTCATGGATCTACATCGGTACACAAGGAATTTTGCAAGGGACCTACGAGACATTCGGCGCACTGGCAAAACTCAAAGGGTGGGGATCTCTAAAAGGTAAATTTGTCCTGACTGCAGGACTGGGCGGGATGGGCGGTGCTCAGCCGCTTTCGATCACAATGAACGAAGGCGTTGGATTGATTGTTGAAGTTGACCGTGAACGGGCAGAACGCCGTCGCGCCATTGGGTACGTTGACACCGTGGTGGACACCCTGGAAGAAGCCATGACACTGGTGGAAGAAAATAAAACTGCAGGAAAGGCTATTTCGATCGGCTTAGTTGGCAACGCGGCAGATATATATTCGGAACTGGTGATCCGGGGCATTACTCCTGACGTTGTGACTGATCAGACATCCGCACATGAAGCATTGTATTATGTTCCATCCGGTTTGACAGTTGCCGCAGCTGATCAAATGAGAACAGCTGACCCCCAAACCTATAAAAAAATGGCCATGGACTCGATGTCAACCCATGTGCGTGCCATGCTTGAATTTCAGCGAAGGGGTGCTGAGGTATTTGATTATGGCAACAATATCCGGCAGCAGGCGTTTAATAACGGTGTTAGTGACGCTTTTGAATTCCCGGGGTTTGTCCCGGCATATATCCGTCCTCTTTTTTGTGAAGGGAAGGGACCTTTCCGATGGGTGGCTCTCTCAGGTGACAAAGAAGATATTTACAGGACAGATGAAGCAGTGATGGAATTATTTCCAAATGATGCGCACCTTCACCGCTGGTTAAAAATGGCAAGAGAGAGAGTTCCGTTCCAGGGACTGCCTGCCCGCATTTGCTGGCTGGGTTACGGGGAGCGGGCCCTGGCGGGGTTAAAATTCAACGAGATGGTTGCCAAAGGTATCCTGAAGGCCCCAATTGTAATCGGGCGTGATCATCTTGACTGCGGTTCGGTGGCAAGTCCCAACCGGGAAACAGAAGCAATGAAAGACGGTTCGGATGCGATCTCTGACTGGGCGATCCTGAATGCCATGATCAACATAGTTGGCGGCGCGACATGGGTATCTTTCCATCACGGCGGCGGGGTTGGGATCGGGTACAGTCAGCATGCCGGTCAGGTGATCGTTGCGGATGGAACCCCGGAAGCAGCATTACGGCTTGAACGTGTTTTAACCACTGATCCGGGTATGGGTGTTGTACGTCATGCCGATGCCGGATATGATATTGCGATTGCTGCTGCAAAAAGGCATGGGATTAAAATGCCCATGTTGAAATAAAAAAATAATCCTTGTTGTGATGAAATTTCACAAAATTGGATTGGTCTACAAAAGACCTGAATAAAGATGGAGCAAAAACACGATATGACATCAAAAAAACGAATTGCTGTTCTGACTAGCGGAGGCGATGCTCAGGGCATGAATGCCGCTGTCCGGGCAGTGGTGCGAACCGGAATTGATAAAGGCGCAGATGTATTTGCGGTCTACGAGGGTTACCAGGGTCTGGTTGAAGGCGGGGAACGGATCAAGAAACTGGATTGGAATTCCGTCGCAGGAATTCTGCAGCGCGGCGGGACCATGATCGGAACTGCACGCTCAGAAGAATTCAGAACCCGGGAAGGGCGGCGCAAGGCCGTGTTAAACCTGATACAGCTCGGCATCGACAGCCTGATCGTGATTGGCGGCGATGGTTCACTCACAGGAGCACATATTTTCCGGCAGGAATGGCCATCACTTGTCGATGAATTGAAAGAAACAGGACAAATCAGCCCAGAGATAGCAGCTGCGCACCCGTCCCTGGCAATCGTTGGAATGGTCGGAACGATCGATAATGATTTTATCGGTACCGATATGACAATTGGAACTGACAGCGCTCTACACCGGATCACAGAAGCGATCGATGCCATATCAAGCACAGCAGCCAGCCATCAACGCACATTTATTGTTAAAGTGATGGGCAGGAACTGCGGTTACCTGGCTTTATACGGTGCTCTCGCAACAGGTGCTGATTGGGTTTTAATCCCTGAATCACCCCCGGATGTAGATAACTGGCAGGAAGTGATGGTAGAACGCCTTAAGGCAGGAACAAAAGCCGGGCGCAGGGATCACATTGTAGTGATCGCTGAAGGAGCCCGGGACCGGGATGGAAACTACATCGGCAGTACCGATGTACAAAAACTGCTGGAGGAAAGCCTCGGCGAAGAAGTTCGTGTAACCGCGCTTGGTCATGTACAGCGCGGCGGAAGACCTTCGGTTTATGATCGGAACCTGGCAACACAATTAGGGTACGATGCTGTTTTAACCATCCTTAAGGCAAAACCGGCCGATGAACCGCTTTTGATTGGCATAAAGGCAAACAGGATCGTCCGGCTGCCGTTGATCGAGTGTGTGGAACGGACACAAGCAATAGCCAAGGCGATTGAAGCCAAAGATTATGAGAAAGCTGTCGAGTTAAGGAGTACCAGTTTTAAGGAGGCATTCAGTACCTTAAAAACCATGGTGCGTGCACTGCCTCACCCGCCGGAAACAGGTAAAAAGCGTCTGCGCATTGCAATTTTAAACGCCGGTGCACCTGCAGCCGGAATGAATACCGCCGGCAGAACTGCCATCCGGCTGGGTCT
>CAZBRI010000001.1:0-29809 GCA_964494055.1 uncultured Anaerolinea sp. | reverse complement strand
CGGGGTGGTAGAATCGAGAGAGCCGGGGACGCCGACCCCGGCTCTCCTTACAAAGGAGGAGAAGAGAAATCACTTTTACAATCTAAATTTATCACCAATGGCACATCTATACTTGACGCTTACCCTACGCTTACCCTACGCATATCCGATATCTTACATTTCTGTAATTAAAAACGACCTTATGTAAATTTATTTTTTAGGATATTTACCCATGACCCTCTTTTTAACAGCAAGCATGGCAGCTCTTTCTACTGTTTTATATAACTTATTTCAAAAGATAACCCCGCAGCAGGTTAATCCCGCCCTGGCTTTGAGTGTGACTTACGGGGTTGCCATGGTAATCACATTTATGCTTTTTGCTGTATTTCCCATAGGCAGCACCGGAAATGCCTTACGTCAGCTAAACTGGGTGAGCTTCGCGCTCGGTCTTGCGATAGCTGGTGTCGAGATTTCCACTTTACTGGCTTATCGGGCCGGATGGGAACTCAGTCTGTTGGGGATCATGGTCAATGTTGTAGCTTCGCTGATCCTTGTGACTATCGGGGTTGTTTTCTTTAAAGAGAAATTAACCATGACAAATATCCTGGGAATAATTATTTGTATTTTTGGACTGTTCCTGCTCAATTACAGGCATTGAAATACCTTTTTTGATAACACGCTGAAAGTGAGTATTGACTATGTTATCCATTGGACATACACAAAAAACAATTCTCGGTGAAATATGGGTTGCAGTATCTGAGAATGGCCTGGCATCTATTTCGTTTCCGGCATCGGAAATGGATTTTTGTGAAAAATTACAAAAAAAATATACCGGCCTGATTACACTTGATCAGAAAAAAATTGAACATGCCGCTGTTGAAATAGAAGAATATATTCTTGGTCAGCGGAAAAAATTCAGCCTGGAAATCGATTGGACTTTCATGGGAATCTTTCAACAAAAGGTACTCAGTTCAACGATCGATATTCCTTTTGGGATGATAAGAACATATAAAGACATTGCAAACGCTATCGGCCATCCTGGTGCTGCACGGGCAGTGGGACGGGCGGAAGCAGACAACCCGATACCCATTGTTATTCCTTGTCACAGGGTCCTTGGAGCTGACGGCAAGCTGCATGGGTACAGTGCTGGGAATGGTCTTGAGACGAAAAAATGGTTGTTAGCGCTGGAGGGGTTGATCATTCCCTGAAATTCTCAGCTCATTTTCCTGACAGATTGAAGAAAATTAATCCAGAAAATTCTTCAATTTTGGCTGCAAAATAATCAGAATAGTTTATGATACACTCTTCATACCGGAATAGGAGTTTAGTTTGCATTCAAAACATTGGACCGTGTTTATTTTATTAGGCGCTATTTGGAGCGCTTCCTTTCTCTGGATCAAGATCGCACTGAATGAGGTTGGACCCATAACCCTGGTTGCTTACCGTGTGATTTTTGGGTTACTTACGGGAATTGTCGTTGCGTTAATTTTAAAAATCCAGTTACCAAAAGATTGGAAAACCTGGAAAATTTTCATTGTTCTAGGTGTGATCAATGTTGCTGTGCCTTTTTTCTTGATCACCTGGGGCGAACAAAGCATTGATTCAGCGGTCGCTTCCATATTAAATGCAACCGTGCCGCTTTTTACTGTCATCCTGGCGCATTTCCTGCTGAAGGACGATAAGATCAGTGTATCAAAGTTGACCGGTTTGTTAATTGGTTTTGCCGGTGTTGTTTTGCTGCTTAGTAAAGACTTAAAACCTGATTCGCAGAATTCGATCATAGGGCAGGCTGCTGTAATCGTTGCTTCAATGTTCTATTCATACAGTTATATTTATGCAAGAATGCATACTGCAGAAGTCCCCGGACAAATCCGCGGTATGCTGCCATTGTTCAGTGCAAGTGCTGTCATGTTTGTGGCAGCCCCTGCTTTTGAATCACCAATCGTAATTCCACACCTGCCGATCACCTGGGTAGCTTTGATCTGGCTGGGGGTTCTTGGAACCGGGTTGGCCATGATCATGCAGTATTATCTTGTGCATGAGATCGGCCCGACCCGGGCAACATTGGTTACCTACATATTTCCACTGGGAGGCGTTCTGCTTGGTGTAATTTTCCTGCATGAACAGTTGTCCTGGCAGCTTGCATCTGGAGCGATCCTGATCATCTCATCTATTGCAGTAGTAAATTGGAAGAAAAAATGACAGAAAAAAAATCTGGTTTTATCTCCATCATCGGGCACCCGAATGTTGGAAAGTCCACACTGGTCAATGCATTTCTTGGCCAAAAAATTGCTGCCGTTACTCCAAAGGCACAAACTACCCGCCGCAGGCAGATGGGTATTCTGACCACCGATCAATACCAGCTTGTATTCCTGGATACGCCTGGGATTCACAACCCGCATCATAAGCTCGGAGAATTTTTAAATCAAGAAGCTGAAGATGCTATGAAACAGGTCGATCTGATCTTGTGGATGGTGGATGCAGCTGAAGGTCCGACCGAGGATGATCAGCGGATCGCTGCAACCCTGGTGCAGATGAAAAAACGAGCCCCGGTATTTATTGCAGTCAACAAAGTGGATATGATCTCACCGGATGAAATCCCCGGAAAAATCGCTATCTATGCGGATTTGGTAAAAAATTCTGAGGTCTTTGCTTTAAGCGCAACACGCGGTGAAGGACGGAATGAATTACTCCAGGCTTTGATTGAAAGAATGCCCATCCGTGAACCTGAATTTGACAGTGAACAGATCACCGATTTTTATGAAAGAGAAATTGCCGCCGAACTGGTTCGTGAAGCCTGCCTGATCCATTTGCGGAATGAAGTACCGCATGGTGTAAATATTAGGATTGATGAATTTACCGAACGCGGGGATAAAGGTGCTCATATTGTTGCTACCGTTTTCGTTGAGCGCGAGTCGCAAAAAGGAATTATGATCGGTGAAGGCGGGACTATGCTGAAAAAGATCGGGATAACCGCCCGGCAGGAGATCGAATCGATGAGCGGCCGAAAAGTATACCTGGAGCTGCATGTTAAGGTTGAAAAAGACTGGCGGGATGATGAATCATCCTTAAGAAGATTTGGTTATAAGATCGAAACAAAGAAGAAAAAATGATCCTTCTTATTTGAAGGATCATTTGATGGGTTTTTGGGGATTGACTAACAATGTAAATATTTTATTGTTTGGTAAAGGATTTAAAACCTTCTCCAAGTGCTTCGTGTGCAGCTCCAATCACCATGAAGGCTGCTTTATCAGCATCATGAACGATCGCTTTGAGAGTTTGAATCTCGGATCTGCTGACAACCGTATATAAAACCGGCCTGTCTTTTCCAGTGTATGCTCCAGTGCCTGAAAGCACTGTCACACCCCGTTCCATTTCCCGCATAATTGTTTCGGCAACAAAAACCGGTTCTGATGTAACGATCAATGCAGTTCTTACTGTTCCGGCACCTTCCATAGTGGTATCTACTACCAGGCCGCTTACATAGAGCGTGATGATCGCGTAAAGTGCCTTATTCCAGCCGAAAACAAAACCGGCACCCAGGATGATCGAAGCATCGGTGATCAGGTAACCCTGTGTAACAGGAATACCCCGATAATGGTTCAGGATGCGGACGAGAATGTCACTTCCCCCGCTGGTTCCCTGCCCGCGGTAAACCAGGCCATACCCGATACCAGCGATCACCGCCCCGTAAAGCGAATTGAGCACCATATCGTTGGTCAGGCCGAATTTTGGAAAAAAAGGCAGCCATAAAAGTGCATCTGTTAAAAAAGAAAGGGTGATAATGGATGTTGCAGTCCTGAGTGCGAACCGTCGGCCGCCAAGATAGCGCCAACCGATCAGGAAAAGCGGAAGATTACCCAAAAATACCATTACACCAATCGGCCAGCCTGTAAAATGGTTGATCAGCTGGGCAACCCCGCTGACACCTCCGGAAGCGAGATCTGCCGGAATAAAGAATATCCGCAATGCAGCAGCCTGTAAAACTGAACCAATAAAAATCAACCCGAAATCAGAAATTGTGGGCCAATTATTTTTAAATAACCTCATTCATTCTCCTGGAGTTTCACGGCTGCCAATTGTTCCAGCACACCAATAACAGCCGAATTATCCAATTCACCCATTCCCATTTGCAGCATGGCATTGAAAAGCTGGGCATTTTCGGCTGTGCCAGGGAGCGGGACCCCATACTCACGGGCAGATTCCAGCACGATATTTAGATCCTTTGCCTGCATAAAGGCCTTGAAACCCGGTGTGCGGTTACCGGCAAAAAGCCTGGGTGGTTTGACATCCAGTGTCCAGCATTGAGCTGCACCGCCTTTAATCGCGTTTACCACTTTTTGTGGATCAACACCGGCTTTTTGAGAGAATATCAGCAATTCAGCCATGGCAACCATTTGCGCGGCCACCATTATCTGATTGGCCGCTTTGGCAACCTGGCCGGCACCGGCTTCACCAACATGGGTGACCGTTTTACCCATCGCCTGGAAGACCGGCATCACTTTTTCCAGGGCAGCAGCGTCACCGCCGACCATGATCGTCAGTATGCCATTTTTTGCGCCGATATCGCCGCCGCTGACGGGGGCATCCAATGCAAAAACCCCTTTTTCAGCTAGTATCTGGGCTATTGTGCGTGCGGCTGCCGGTTTAATGGTTGAGTTATCGACAAAAATCAACCCCGGGTGTGCACCTTCCAGTATCCCGGATGGGCCAAGAACAACCTGTACTACATCCGGGGAATCTGGCAGGTTTGTGAAAATAATATCTACCTGTTGCGCAACTTCCATTGCTGAGTTCGCAGCGACTGCCCCTTCCAGCACCAATTCATCAACTGCTGCCCGGCTGCGATTGTGAACGATTAAAGGAAAGCCAGCCTTTAGAATATTCCTGGCGATTGACTTTCCCATCAATCCCAGGCCGATATAACCAATTTTTAACATGAGTAAGTACCTCCAATAAGAATATGTAAGATTATAACCTTTTGGAAGAATATTGTTTTTTGGATCATTCGAACTATTAAAATAAAAAGAGGAACAATCAGCTTGCTCCTCTTTTTATAAATATTATTTGATCTCGTATGAAATGGTAACTGAGGCTGACACTTCGATCTGCCCGGGATTGATCGGTACAGAAGCGTTTGGGGTCATAGCTCCTCCGCCCATGGCTTTATCAAAGTAAACCATGGAAGGAGAAGAGTCGGAATATTGGATGGTTTGAATTGTCCCTAGGGAAACACCAGCCGCAACTGCTAATTCATCAGCCTGAATTTTCGCGTTTTTTACTGCCTGGGCACGGGCTTCGCTCATCGCCTTTGTTTTATCTGCTGTGTCAAATTGGATACTGTTGATATTATTTGCGCCAGCTTTCACGGCTGTGTCCAGAAGCGCACCCAGGGAACCCAATTTTCGAATGGTGAGGTAAACGGTATTGTCTACGACATAGTCTGAATTGGTTTTAATCCCATCCGGACCAACCATATTATTTTGCCAGATACTGAAGTTGGAAGTCTGAATATCTACAGCTTCTACGCCGGCTGCTTTGAGTGAATCGATCAGCTTTTGAGTATTAATATTATTTTCTGATACAGCTTCAGCGGCACCTGCTTTTTCTGTATGAATTCCTATATTAATATATGCAATATCGGGCTGTAAATTAACCTTACCCCCGCCATTGACGGTTATTGTTCTAAGCGCTGCCGGGGATGTTACCGCAGAAGGGAGAGATGCCTGGCTGCATGCACTTAATAACAGGGCACCGATAATAAAAATTGAAAATAAAGCGGTTCTTGATTTCATAAAAATACTCCTTTAATTTTGAAACGAATTGGTAATTTTTGTACCTGTTTGTACTGACGAATGTTATCCAGAAAAGTTCCCGATGCTTGCATTTCCGGAAAAATCAGGGTAAACTATGACACATATGTTCTATTATTTGTGGATGGAAGGGTAGAAATATGTCATTAGATTTTCAACAAGTTTCTATAACGATAAAAAAAATTGGTACAAGTGCTTTAGTACGAAAAACTGATCTTGATCAGCAGAGAACGCTTGCTCGAATGCTTTTTAAACAATACGCGGGTCAGCCTGAATTATTGATTGAGAAAATTAAAAACAGGAGTGAGTCAGATACTAGTCTTCGATGTGCTCGTCCGGAAACAGAAGCAATGGATTTTCATGTTTTACCGGTGGAAGTTCCGGTAAGTGTTACGCTGATCGCGGCGGATGGTTCACAGATCTTTCCGGATAGGCATAATGCGGTTCATTATGGATTGATCAATATCGGGGCAATTATTTATAAAATGGAAAGCGGTGAAGCGCCGATCATTCGAACACAAAGTGGATTACTTTTTGATGATCAATTGGAGACATCAAATGGTTATCCATTATCCGACGGAATGTTATCACTCAAACGAGATCTTGAAGAGCGTTCCGTTCTTTTCCAACTTTCAAAGGAATTCAGCGGAGAAAATAACCAGGTAATTACTATTACAGACGGCCCGATTGAATTGTGGGGAGCAAGAGAGGGAGAAGAAGGCGGGGAGTTTGAGAAAAGTCTGAAGGATTATCTCTCAATTTTACAAAACACAAGGTCGGTGGGTGCAATAGCTGCAGGATATATTGATAAACCATCAGCGGATCTTGTTGTTCGATCACTTGAGTTATCTTTGATAAATGGAAGCGGTCAAAAGGACCCCAAAAAAGAACATCCATTAGGAAGAGTAACTGACCGCTGGTTGTTTGGAAGAGTTAATGATCCTTTGCTTAAACCAGGGGAAAGATCTGCAGTTTTTGGTTTTCAATCTGCTTCCCAAAAATTTTACACTGGTGATATCACGCTTCATTTTTTTTATTTGAATACAGGAATAAATGAAGCAAATCCACAAATCAGCCGGGTGGATATTCCGGACTGGGTGGCCCGTGATCCCGAAAAAATTAACCTGCTGCATATGGTTCTTGTTCAACAATGCAGAATTATGGGAGCCAGTCCATTTCCATATTCACTGCACAGGGCACATGAGTGTGCGGTTGTTACAATGGCGGAAAAAGATCAGGTCGATCAAATGTTGTCAATTGAAATGAGAAAAAGCGGAATTGAAATTGACGTTATCTCAGGAAAACAATCTGCTAAAAATCGGCAGGGAAGAACTTCATATAAATAAATTTTGGCTTTTATAAAGGAGAGTTTATGCCTACATACGAAATAGGTCGATTACTTCGAGCGGGAACAACTGGTTTTGTGGCGGGTTGTGCAGTATCTCAATTTGAAATGCCGTCCTTTGGAGCACTGGTACGTGCCCCGGTGAATACAGAATATGCAGTTTATGGACTTATCCATGACATTCGCATCGATGATGATGGATTGGTTAAACAGCTGGTTACAGCGAATAATGTCAGCGAAGAAGTGATCAAAGATAACCGGCAAAACAGGATCGTACCGGTGGAAATGTCGGTTATTTCTATTGGATACGAAAAAGCTGGAATAATTTATCACTTTCTGCCGCCTTATCCGCCATTCAGCCTGGATAAAATATTTTTATGTGATGATCAGGAAATTGAACGATTTTCAGATGCTGGAAATTTTGGTTATTTTCGTCATATTCTCAGGGCACAGGATATCCCGGCTGGTGAAATATTAGCTGCACATTTGCAGCAAAGCAGCCTCGCACATGATCATGATGGAGATACCTGGCTGGAGGCTGCTACAAGGGAACTGATCACACTGCTCAGGGATGATTATCCTGCATTGATGAGTGTACTGGGTGCTTTGAAGGACATTACATAAATTCAGGTTTTTCTTAGTAAATTAATTATGAACAAAATCGGAAAACAAAAGGATTGAATTAAATAGAAATTTGAAGGAGTTTAATATGGCAGATAATCAACAGATCGGGTATATCATCGGCGGTGGTTTAAAGGATTCCTTTTCTGCCCGCCTGACAGTCAGTCCGCTGGATGTACAGGAAGGTGGCTTCGTAGTCATTGACAGCGGAAATTATCGTTTTTACGGCCTGGCAACAGATCTTCAATTGGGTTCAACGGATCCACGTTTTGCAGATGAACAATCAGAGACCCGTCTATCCCCAGCGCTGGCAAGAGCATTATTTGGTCAGACGTTATTTACAAATATGAAGATACTGCCTGCATTAATGCTGGAGAGAGGACCGGATCCGGCCTCCCCGGAGTATAAAAAATGGCGGTCGCAGCTCCAGGAAGACCCGCGTCCGAGGCCGGTAAAAACTGTGCCGCTGCATCATGCCCCGGTAAATATGGCAGGAGCGGAAGATATAGCCATGATATTTGGTGACCCGGAAAAAGAGGGTAATTTTATAATTGGGTACACCAGGGAACAGGGACACCCGGTTTGTATCGACCTTGATAAATTCATTCAACGGTCATCAGGTGTTTTTGGCGCGACCGGGACAGGGAAATCATTTCTCACCCGTTTGATCCTGGCAGGGTTAATGAATTACAACAAGGCATCTGTTCTGGTGTTGGATATGCATAACGAATATGGGTTTGATGATGTTGCATCCGATACAAAAATGCCGGTCATAGGTCTTAAAACCAAATTTCAGTCCAGGGTAAAAGTTGTCGGGCTGGGTGCAGGAGCAAAGATCCGCAGCAATCAAACACCGGATTTTAATCTTGAGATAGCTATGAAAGATATTTCTTCAATTGATGTTGAAATGCTCTCGAAAGAATTAAACCTGAAGGAAACTACCCCAACAACCCTGAATGCTTTGTATAACTCCTTCAAGTCAGAATGGTTTGCAAAGTTCAAAGCCATGAACCGGGATGAAGTAGAGGCCGCAGACGAAAAAGGTAAGTTGAAAAAAGTGCCGGCTGAAGGCAGTGTTGCACATTGGGCAGAAGAAAACGGCGTTAATATAATGGCGGCGGAAGCACTGCATGATAAACTTCGCCGCCTTTTTGGAAAATCTTACATTGTAGAGAAGCCCGCTTCTGATGGAATCTCAGAAATTATTCGAGCACTGGAAGCCGGGCAGCATGTGGTGCTTTCATTTGGGGATCATGAAAGTGACCTGGATTATTTGCTGGTATCAAATTTATTGACCCGGCACATCCGGGAAGCATGGGAAAAAAGTACGAATTTTTTCCGTGCGCATGGAACACACGAACCCCGTCCGCTGGTCATTGTTGTGGAGGAGGCACATAAGATACTCAATCGTGAAATGGCTTCACAAACAACTTTTGCCACAATCGCCAGGGAATTACGCAAATATTACGTTACTTTGATGATCGTTGATCAGCGGCCATCGCAGATCTATGACGAGGTAATGTCACAGCTTGGGACCCGCATCAGCGGATGGCTCGGTGATGATGATGATATCCACGCTGTGCTGTCAGGTCTTTCCGGCAGGGAAGCGATACAGGGCATGCTGGCACGCCTGCAGCCAAAAGAGGAAGTCCTGTTGTTGGGCTGGGGTGTTCCCATGCCGCTTCCCATCAAATCCAGGCGTTATGACGCCAATTTCTGGCGTGAATTACTGGGTGATAAGAGCCAAAATAGCGAGTTATCGATCCTGAAGAACATTGGCTTTTGATGTCTTATTTGAAAATTAATAAAACCCGCAGAGTCAAATTTGACTCTGCAGGTTTTGAACTATTAACAGGTATTTGAATTAATTCAAAATTAAGTGTGGTTAACTTTCAATCTGCCCTTTTCGCGGCGTGTGTCAACCAGAACCTGCGTGTAATGTTTGTTAAAAGTTGCACAGCCAATAGGGCTTTGCTGGATCAGGAGTTCAAGACAGTTATCGCAGGTTGTGCAATAATTGATCTCATCTTCTCGATTTTCACGCAATTTCAATGCAAGAAGCGGATCCGCAAAGGATTGCCGGCCAAGAGCGACCATGTCTGTATATCCCCTGGCGATGTTTTGTGCACCGTACTCCAGCAAGGAACTGTCTTTTTCAGAAACTGCTTGAAGTTTATTTTTTCCTTTACCAAAAGTAGAGTAATTGGAACCGATCACCACGGTTTCCGGTTTTAAATTATCCCTAAAAACTTTGGCAAAATACTGGTGAAGGTAGGCAAAATAAGGATGATCCTTATCAGCCTGTGTCAAACTGATCGTGATGGATGGGCTGCCTGCAGACTGAATAAAGTATTGTGCACCGCGTTCTTCGAGACCTTTAATGAGATCAATAGGTTCATATAGATCAATTACAGGTGTGTCGGGACCTGCTGTACCAAAGCCGCCCGGAAAACCTTCCCAAACCGATATTTTGGAACCGATCAGGAAATTCTTATCCGGAATTACTTTTCGGATTCTTTCGTACAGATCAAAGGCGAATTGCCGGCGGTTTTCCCACGGGCCGCCGTATTTCCATTTGCGGGTGTTATACGGGCGAAGTATTTGTGATCCAAGATACCCATGGCAGAACTTCATATCGATGCCGTCCGCACCGGAATCATAGGCTATGCGGGCCGCAAGCACGAAATCAGCCATGATCTTTTCAAATTCATCTTCTGTAAAGATATCGGCAGTAAAACCTGGCAGGGGTTTTACCGAGAGGCGCTTTGAAAAATCAGGGTTGCTCAGTTCTCCGGAATGTGTAAGCTGGAAAATGAAGAGGGTTTTTGGATTGATTTCTTTTAAATGACGGACGAAAGTAGTCAATGCCGGTTGATTTTTGGGCATGATAAAGAGCTGGTTGAGACGAGAGCGATTTTTATCTGTAATAGTGATCGCTTCCAGGCTCACCAGGCCGGCTTCGCCTTTGAAAAGATTTTCATATCTCAGGTAAGTCAGATCAGAAGGATTGCCATCACTATCTGCATCTGTACATTCCATTGCCTGGCTGAAAAAGCGGTTTTCACATTTTCGTGTACCAATATTGATCGGGGAGAGAAGAATTTCTCGCTTGTCCATTGAATTACATACCTCCGTGACAAAGATAATTTTGCATTATTCCGGGAATAACCTTTAATGAGTGAATCAAAACCAAATTTTTAGAGTTTTTCACAAAATTCCAGGGTGACACCGTTTGGATCAAGAAAGAGCAGTACACGTGCGCCAAGATTTGGCAGATCACAGGTGGATAATGTAATCTCAACACCTTTTGCCCGTAATTCTTTTTCATGGGATGCAACATCCACTACCTGAAATGCCAGGTGTCTCAGCCCCGGGGTTCTTTCTGTGTTGTTATTGGTTTCATTTTGAGCTTTATATTCAAAGAACTCCATGCGCTGCCCCGAGGGGAGAAAAAAATAATGGATGAAAAAATCACCGCAATCTATGGTGTCTGCTTCTTTAAAACCTAGCAGATCACCATAGAAGGAACGGGTTTTTTGATAATCCAAAACATTTACCGCAATATGTTCGACTGAAAGAATGTTCAATTATTTTCTTCCAGTAAAACTAGAGAACTTCTCTTTCGCTGATCTCTGATGAAACAAATACTTTGAAAATATTTTTATCCCGCCGTATTTCATGAAGCGCCCATTCCAGGTCTTCCAGGGGAACCTTCATCGAGAAAAGCGGTTTCGGATCAATTCTTCCATTCGATATCAGGTTCATTGCATCCGGCCAATCACTGCCTACGCCAGCGCATGAACCAGTAACTTTCTTTTCGCCAAGTACAAACTCAAAAGGCCGGACGTTTATGGTTTCATTTTCGCCCATGATGCCGAATGATGATAATGTTCCGCCGCGCCGGAGCATTTTGAAAGCCTGTTCGTAAGTTTGTGCTTTACCAACAGCCTCAATAACATAATCTGCACCGCGTCCCTCAGTCAGGCGGATCACTTCGGCAACCGGATCTTCGATTAGGTTAACATCGATGATGTGATCTGCCCCCATCTGTTTGGCTATGCTTAACCTGTGCGGATTGTCGCCAATGATAATGACGGGTGCGCAGGCACGGAGAACTGCCATGCGGGCATGGAGAACCCCTAAGCCGCAGCCAATAATTGCAACGCTGCTGCTTAATCTCGCATTCATTGCCTTTGCTGCATGGATCACGCAGGAAACTGGCTCAATAAATGCACCTTCTTCAAAGCTTAGGTTTTTCGGTAAGATATGCACCTGTGACCATGGCGCTTTGACATACTCTGCGAAAGTACCATTGGTGTGTATCCCAAGCTGGGTGAATTCATTACACAACAATTTGTCACCTCTCAGGCAGTAAAAACAGGTCCCACAACTCATGTTAATGTCTGCGGTTACCCTGTCACCTTCTTGAAGGCCTTTTGCGTTTTTTCCAACTTTAGTAATGACGCCAGAAAATTCATGGCCAGGGATCATGGGCAGTTTATCGGATGAATACCATCCGTTATAAATACTCCAATCTGTTCCGCATATACCGGTATATTTAATTTGAATCAAAACCTGGTCATCATTGATTTCAGGAATTTTCACTTCTTGAACTTTAATCACGCCTGGTTTTTCAAAGACAGCAGCCTTCATTGTGTTAGCCATGGAAATTCTCCCGGGAATAAAATAGACTTACTAATTGAAAAGAACGTCGTTTCTGCCTTCATAAGGCTGCTCAATCATCAAGGGTTTGAGGTAGGCAATCGTTTTGGTGATGCCGTCTTGCCGGCTCATGGTTACGTCTTCGTGTTCGTAACTCATGACATAGTTGTAGCCGATCATTGACAGTTCAGTAATAACTTTCTTCCACGGGACAGAACCCCAGCCAGGAATCCTGAAACGGAATCCCCTGTCCAGGCGCTGCCAATCACCCTGCGGGATAGTGCCTGAACGTTTGACGTTGTGAGAAACGATTTCGCCATCTTTGGCATGCACGTGAAAAATTCGTTTACCAAGTGTGTCGATAAAATTTTCAACATCTATACCGAGGTAAATCAAGTTGGCCGGATCGAAATTGAAACCCCATTCTTTGCGCCCGCCCAATAACTCAATACTCTTGACAGCGGTTTCTGTATTGTAGATCAATTCATTTGGATGAGGCTCATGAGCAAATTTGACACCGTATTCTGCGAATTTATCAAGGATCTTTCCCCAATTCTCCACAAAATCAATTTCCATTTCTGTCCAGCCTTTTGAGTAAGGCCACGGAAAGAAACGTCCAAAGTTTTCAACACCGACAAAGCCAGTGACAACCGGCACCTCCAGGGCGTTGGCAGCTTGAGCAGTTTTAATCATTCTTTCAGTGCCAAATTTAATTTTTTCTTCTTTCGTTCCAGTGCAAATAAAATCGGTATCTTTTCCATAAGGCCCGCCGACCACCTGACCTTCTGGATGATTTGCAAGTGCCGAAATGATCAAACCATGGCTGTTGACCATCTTTTTCAAGTTTTTAGCGTTTTCACCTTTGATTATCGCTTCGATGTCAAGGTGAGGATTATTAGCAAATGCAGGAATTTCAACTGCTTCATAACCAAGGCTGGAAGCATATTGACATACATCCTCAATACTTTTGTCCATGTATGTTGCTGTAAATAAACCGATTTTCATTTTATATTTCTTCCTTTTTATTTATGGAATGAAAACAAATAAATTTCCTGGAAAATCTAAGCAGTGATGTTTTGAAGCCCAGTGAAATTTATAAAAAAACCAACAAAATAAATTCAAATTTGATTTCAGTAAGTTTTGATCAATGAAAAATGAAAAGTTATAATATAATACTGTAATCCTGTAATTACAACTTATTATAATTAATAGATCGTTATATAGCAATAGCGCTAAGCTACCAGATTTATTAGGAAAAATAGAATATCAAGTAATCCAAGAATTGGTATTTCAATATTGGAAAATTTTCAGGAGATAAGTTTTTTGCTGTTGGGGAATTTTCTTCAACAAAAAAAGGTTGTTTCCATAATAAAAGGTGAACCCATGAAATTGACTTATTACGACATTGCACAGATGATCGATCTTAGTGCTGTTCAACCTGATCACAGCGATAACATTATTCAAGAGACTGTCAGGGTTGCGATGCAGCATCACTGCTTCCTGGTAACAACCCTGCCTAGTCAAACAAATTATGCGAAAGAATTATTAAAAGAGACACCCGGGATAAAAATTTCTGGAAATGTTGGCTTCCCAAGCGGGGGACAAACTACCAGGATTAAGTCTGCAGAAGCCCGGGAACTTGTTCAGCTGGAATGTGATGAGCTGGATATGGTGATCAGTATTGGGAAATTAATTTCGGGTGATGAAAAATATGTCTTTGATGACATAAAGGCCGTCATTGATGCGGCGGAGGGCAGACCAGTTAAAGTTATACTGGAATGCCATTATTTGAATAACGATCAAATAAGGTTGGGAAGTGAATTGGCTGTAAAGGCCGGGGCAGCTTTTATTAAAACTGGAACCGGATATACCCCGACTGGTGCTACCCTGGAAAATGTGAGTTTAATAAAATCTATTATCGGAGATTCGGCTTTGATAAAAGCTTCCGGCGGTGTAAGAAGTCTTGATACGATACTGGAAATGTACCGCAGAGGTGCAAGGCGTTTTGGAATTGGTATACGTTCTGCCTCACTGATATTACAAGAATGTTCTGAATTTCCCGGTGGTTTCACAGAATTTTAGATTTTCAATTTGGAGAACTAATATGGGACGTTTTTTTATTGCATTTGATCTGGGTACTGGCGGCAACAAGGCATCACTTTATTCTGAAGACGGCAGGTGCGCTGCTGAAACATTTGTCCCGTATGCAACACACTATACCCGGCCTGGCTGGCATGAACAGTATCCTGAAGATTGGTGGACGGCTGTGGTTGAAAGCACCCGGGGACTTCTCCAAAAATCAAAGATCGATGTTAATGATATTGTTGGGTTAGGGATATCGGGTCACAGCCTGGGAGTAATCCCGCTTGATAAAAACGGGAAATTATTAAGGGAGAGTTCACCCATCTGGTCTGATTCCCGTGCGGTCGTTCAGGCACAGGCTATGTTCAAAAACATTTCGGAAAGGGAGTGGTACAACCTGACAGGTAATGGTTTTCCAGCCCCGCTTTATTCGGTTTTTAAGATCATGTGGTACCGGGATAATGAACCCGAGATGTTTAAAAAGATCCATAGCGTGATCGGAACCAAAGATTATATAAATTATCGATTGACTGGAAGTACCTGTACGGATTTTTCTTATGCTTCCGGATCAGGTGTTTATGATCTTCTGAAGTGGGATTATTCTGATCAATTGATCAGCGCTTCCGGTCTACCAAGGGAAATCTTCCCGGAAATTAAACCATCCTCTGAAATAATCGGTACATTAACAGCTTCAGCAGCCCGGGAGCTTGGACTGCACACCAATGTCAAAGTTGCGGCTGGGGGTGTAGATAATTCCTGCATGGCCCTGGGTGCCCGGAACATCAAAGACGGCAGAATTTATAATTCTCAGGGATCCTCAAGCTGGATTGCGGTGACAACAAAATCACCCATATTGGATGATCACTTTAAACCGTTTGTTTTTACAGCGGTTATCCCGGGACTGTTTAATTCAGCAATCCCGGTTTTTTCTTCAGGGTCGAGTTTCCGCTGGCTGCGTGACCAGGTGTGTGCTGATCTTGTTGAACAAGCCAATAAGGATGGAATGGACGTATATGATTTGATGACATCACTAGCTTCCACAGAACCTGTTGGTTCAAACGGGATCCTCTTTAACCCCAGCCTGGCTGGAGGTTCATCGATTGATGCCAGCATTAATATCCGGGGTGCGTTTTTGGGGTTGGATCTTGGTACTAAAAGATCAGATTTGATCCGGGCAGCCATGGAAGGTGTCGCGATGGAGATGCGGATAGCCCTTGATGAGTTAAGGAAAAAGATGCCTGTTACCGATGAGATCGTGGTTGTAGGCGGCGGGAGCCGCAGCAAACTATGGAGGCAAATTTATGCAGACCTATTTAAACTTCGAATTATCAAAACAAATATAGACCAACAGGCAGCAGCGCTTGGAGCAGCTGCCCTGGCTGCAGTGGGTACAGGATATTGGAAGGATTTCGAAATTATTGATGAAATACATGAAGTAGAAGATTTTACGGATCCTATCCAGGAAAATGTGGCAATCTACGAAAAAATTATGCCTGTTTTTCTGAAAGCAGGAAATTATTTGGCTGAGATCGGTGATCTATTAAAAAGTATTCAAACAAATCCATAAATTGGATGCAAAAACTTTTTGATTAATAGACCCTGTCAATGTGCTATGGCAGGGTCTATTTGTTATTAGTGTTAAGATATAAAAATTTGAACTTATTCAAAAAACTGGAAAATCAAATAAGTGTTTCCTGGCACCAAGGGGGTTTTTAGCAACTTTGGAATACAATTAGACGGGTTTACCGTTAATAGTGCGGCTTAAAGCCTTATTTGAGTTGTGAAATTTTTGGAGTAAAAATGTCTCTTCAAGATCGAATATTAATTACCGGCGCTGCCGGAAAAGTCGGGCAGACTTTAATAAATAGGCTGCTGGATGATCATAATTTTGATAAATTCCAGATTCGAGCTTTGTGCCATCACCGAGTTTTGAAAGGAAATGCCCGTTTGGAGATTGTCCGGGGGTCAATTGAAGACCGTCAGACAGTTGAAACTGCCATGGATGGGGTGACCCATGTTGTTCACCTTGCTACCTGTAAAGATACCCCGGATCAAATAATGGATGTTGCTGTCAAAGGCCTGTTCTGGCTGCTTGAAACCTGCCGAACAAGTCCCGCTTTTCAACAGTTTATCCTGATTGGCGGCGACGCAGGAGTGGGTCATTTTGTTTATCCACATGCCATCCCGGTCACTGAAACCCAAAAGCATTCTGCCTACCCGGGTTGTTACGCACTATCAAAAGTGCTGGAAGAGGTCATGTTGGAGCAGTATTATATTCAATATAATTTGAATGGCTGCTGCTTGAGAGCCCCATGGATCATGGAGAAAGATGATTTTAAATATCAATTGTCTTTTGGAGATGATGTTTTTGGAGGTCCGCGCTGGCGAGACCTGGTTGGTCCTGAACAGGCAGCTGCTTACCAACGGAGTTCAACTATCCCGATCATGCTCGATCCAGACAGTAAACCGGTAAAAAGAAATTTTATTCATGTGAATGACCTGGTTAGTGCGATCCTGTTGGCGCTGGGGAATCCGAAAGCTCATCAGCAGTTATTTAATATATGTATGGATGAACCGGTTGATTATAGGAAACTTGGTGAATACCTGGCTGTCAGCCGGGGTCTGCCGCTTGTTGATATAAAAACGCCGTTTCATTCCACCTGGCTGGATAATACAAAGGCTAAATTTCTTTTAGGATGGCGTCCGGAATATGACCTGAAAAGGATGATAGACGAGTCCTGGGAATACAAACGGTCAGCTGATGATCCGCGTGTTGTATGGTACCCGGGGTAATTCTCTTTGTGAAGTAAACATAAATTGAGCAGGTTTGAATAAATCTATTTACCAGGAATAAAAATGAATAATCAATCATTCTCCAATTTAGATCTTGAGACGCTGGATATACTAAGAAAAGCAATTGAAAAAATGGATTCGGGTTTTTCTTATCTTCAGCCTGCCGAAAAAAACCCCATAAACAATCAGCTGGAAAGTGTTTTGCTTGAAACTGCTCAACGGCTTCAGGATAATTATCCTTACTTTCATCCGTTGTATGCAGGGCAGATGCTCAAACCGCCTCATCCAGCAGCCCGCCTTGCTTATATGCTTGCCATGTGGATCAATCCAAACAACCATGCACTGGATGGCGGTAAAGCCAGTTCTCAAATGGAAAAAGAAGCAGTCCGGGAAATTGCCGGCATGTTTGGCTGGGATACATACCTGGGCCACTTAACTGGCGGCGGAACAATGGCAAACCTCGAAGCTTTATGGGTTGCAGGAAAGATCAATCCTGATGGTATTGTGCTGGCTTCAGACCAGGCTCACTACACACACAGCCGGATCAGTTCTGTCTTGAAACTAAATTATGAATCTATCGCGAGTGACAGGCTCGGCAGGATGGACTTGAATGCCCTTCAAAATCGACTCGAGAGAGGCGGGATTGGAACTGTCGTCGTCACAATAGGTACAACAGCAACCGGATCAATTGATCCGCTTCTCGATATTCTAAAATTGCGTAAAAAATACGGTTTCAGAATTCACGTTGATTCAGCTTATGGTGGTTATTTTAAATTGGCCGGTAATCTGAGTGCCCAAACAGCGGAAATATATGAACATATTCATGAGGCTGATTCAATCGTCGTTGATCCACATAAACATGGATTGCAGCCATATGGTTGCGGGTGTATCTTATTTAAAGATCCATCTGTTGGTCGTTTTTATAAACACAATTCCCCGTACACTTATTTCAGTTCGTCAGAATTACATCTTGGAGAGATCAGTCTTGAGTGCTCACGTCCAGGGGCTGCTGCAGTTGGATTGTGGGCAACCCAAAAGCTGCTTCCTTTGGTTAAGGGAGGAGAATTTGCCAAAGGTTTGGAAGCCGGACGGGAAGCGGCTTTGATTTTATGGAATAAGTTATACCTGGACAAGCGTTTTATTACAGCATTTAATCCGGAATTAGACATCATCATCTGGATATTTCGGGCGAAAAAAGTTAGTGCTGCATCTGAACTGGCGAAAAAACTGTTTGAAGAAGCAGAAAAAGAGCACCTTTACCTGGCGCTGGCAAACCTTCCCATAAGTCTCTTTGACTTGCCAGGTGATATGGAGCAGGATGAAGAAACCATTACTTGTATGCGGTCGGTATTAATGAAACCAGAACATAAAGACTGGGTCGAGCAAATCTGGAACATTATTGATCATGCATCTGCCCGGTTAATAAAATGAACACATTGCAGAAATAACAATGTGTTCATTTGATATTCTTTGAAAGAATATAATTTATTTACCGCGTACGGTGGAAGCTGCCTGGTTTAATTTATCAAATAATTCAGGTGTCAGGTCAACGTGCAGTACCTGAGCTACAACCTGTGTCCAACCATGGACAAAGTATAACCAGCCATCTTCGACTTTAATATTCCGGCTTTCCACCTGGGCGAGTGATTGATGAAGGTAATCAAGTTCTCCACGGTAATTAAATTCCCATGAGAGGCTGTGCATCGGGAATTTTCCTTCCCAGGTGATCGGGGATCCAGGGGTATCTTTCCCCATGCCTGTTGCATTGATAATCACACTGTATGGCGGGAATTTTTCCATGATGGCGTCATTAACTTTGGGATCTGAATTGCAGATATATTCAATTTCAATGTCTGTTTTCAAAGAACTAACCATGCTGCGGGCGTGATCCAAACGCCCCTGTGAGCGATTGACGAGTGTAAACTTTTTTGGGCGGTCGCCTTTGTCTTTTTTGTTGATCAAATGCAGCAGGGTGGCGATGGCAGAACCCCCCGCCCCAAAAGATAATACATCCCCGTTTGTTTTACCAAAATAGTCTTTTTCAATAATCGCATCCAGGCTGGCACCTGATGTAAGCGGGTCTTTTGCATGTCCTTCGAGCCTGCCATCCAGTTTCGAAATGCTTGAAACCTCATCGGTAAGGAGGGCATAGGGATCAAGATAATCAAACATATCCCTGGAAGCAGTTAATAAATCAATTTTGTGGGTGGTAACCAGTGCACCTAATGACATCGGGTCGTACTTGATCTGTGCAACGGCACTTCTATAAGCATCTCTTTCATCATGAATTTTTCGATCCATACCTTCCATGATAACTTCTTCACGGCCGAGGACTTTCATCCATAGTGGAAAGACTTTCATGATCGATGATTTCCCGGTCGTTACGCCGATGAAATAAAATGTAGGGACATTTTTTGTGACGATTGGATAATGCGGGCTGGTAACGTTCATACTGCTGTTCATTTTTACTCCTTTTATTATTTCCTGGAAGCATTAACGACCTGCACAAAATCAGCAGCCCGTTTGGATATTTCATCGAATTTTCCATCTTTGGCAAGCTGCGGCGGACATAATTCACTGCCAGCACCTACCGCTACAACCCCGGTGGCGAACCATTCAGCCATATTGCCGGCATTCACACCACCGGTTGGCATCATAGGGATCTGGGGGAATGGACCCTTGAGAGCTTTTACATAAGCCGGACCACCGAGTGACCCCGGAAATATCTTAACAACATCGGCACCAAGAGTGTACGCCTGAAAAACCTCGGTCGGTGTCAGGCTTCCTGCCATACAGAGCAAACCGCTTTCTGCCATTGCTTTAACAAGTGTTGGTTCACAGATTGGGCTGACTAAAAAATTTGCGCCGGCAGCCCGGGCTGTTTGTACTTGGCTGGGACTTGTTAATGTTCCCATGCCAAGCACGATACTGTCCCCAAATTTTTTTGAGAGAGTTGTCACAACTTCCTCAGCATTCGGGGTACTGTAAGTGATTTCGATCCCTAATACACCGCCATTGACCAGGGCTTCAACCATTTTTACTGTTAGTTCCGGTGATGGACCCCTGATAACTGCCAGCAAACCTAATTCTTTAACTTTTTCCAATACATCAAGTTTATTCATTTTTCACTCCGAAAACAGAAATTCTCAGGCAACCTTGTAAACAGGTTGTTCATTTTTTAATACTGACAGGCAATCTTTCATGGCAAACCATCCCATGTTACTGGTTGCACCATCCGTCTGTGCACCTAGGTGAGGTGTTGCGATTACCTGCGGCAAAGAGAGCAGGGGATTGGATGGGTCTGGCGGTTCCACAGAAAAAGCATCCAGGCCAGCTCCTTTAATTTGACCGCTTTGAAGGGCATTAAATAAAGCTGTTTCGTCCACTACTTCCCCGCGGGATGTATTGACCAGGCAGGAACCTTTTTTCATCTTGTATAAAAATGTTTCATTGACAAGCAGTTTTGTTTCAGGCAGTAATGGAAGATGAAGGCTTAAAAAATCAGCCTGTGCAGCAACTTCACTCAAAGATGCAAATTTCACCTGGTTTTTTTCCGCAAATGTCATATCTGGAAATGGATCGTAAGCGATTATCCGGCAGTCAAAACCGGACAGGCGCCGGGCAAGCTGTTTACCAATAGCACCAAGGCCAAGAATTCCTATTGTTTTTCCTTCCAGGCTGACACCTGTAAGGCGTGGATATTTTCCTTCATGAACCGCTTTATCAGCTTCAGGGATTTGTCGTGCAAGACATAAAATCATTCCGAGAGCGAGTTCGGCGACTGAAACAGAATTTGCCCCAGGGGTATTTGTGACTGTGATTCCCCTGGCAGCGGCTGCTTTCAGGTCAACACTGTCCACACCAACGCCATAACGCGAGATCACCTTGAGTTTATCTGCGTTTTTTAAGGCTTCTTCATCAATAACATCCAAACCGGCAATATAACCATCCACCCCTTTGATCAGGGACGCAACATCTTTTGAAGAGAGAGGTTTACCAGTCGGATTGTAAATTACTTCACCAACTTGTGCTTCCAATTCGGTTTTCAGCCTGGCATCATTTTTCCCATACGATGTAGGCGTAACCAGTACACGGCATTTTTTCAGATCCATCATGCCCCCCGATTCAGGGAGCGAGGGTTATCAATGATCAGCGGGCCGTTTTGTCCGTCAATAACAATTTTCTTAAAGCCCTGTGTTTCAATGGTTCCATAATCGTGGCCTGCGTTGGCAGGGTATGCGAAGAATGTAACAAGGTCTTCCTGCCTGGATGTACAAACGCTGCGGTGAGCCCATCGAGGGGGAACATAAAGTATTTGACCGGGGGATAAACGCTCAACAGAAGTATCACCTTCTGGAGTTTCCATAACCATATATCCTTCACCACGCATACAGTAATATATTTCTGAAGTTTCCAAAACAGAATGAAAATGACCCTTTGTCATAAAAAATTCATTCCCAACTTTTCCGGGGTGCACAATGGAAATTCCCATTAAAAGTTCCCCTTCAACTTCTGGTCGTTTGATCTCATACACTTCATAGATCAATTGGTCTTCAAGATCAAGCATTGATTTGTAAGCTGCCTGGTCAGAAAACTGACCTTTTAATGCAGATAATCTGCGCTGGATATGATTGTCTACCCTGGAAGGGATCACTTGAGGCATGGGCAAAATAAAACTAAAAGGTACATCTAACATGTATTTTCTCCAAATAAATTATTTAATCCCGGACAGCCTTCGAGCGATATTACCGCCCAATAAGTGAGTTCTTGCTTTACCCGGAATTTCATTTTCAATTAATCTCTTTTGAATTTTGGAGGGGAAACTGGCAAGACCAGGACCCCCGCCGATAAAATGATATGATTCGGATTCTGCCATATCTGTAGCGAGAGCAATACTCTCGGCGAAACCGGCAACAACCATTTGCGTGATCAGCGGCCAGAGCGTTTCTTCCGGGTTATATTTCGGACGGAAAAAAGTGTCGTACTCAAGAAGTACACCGAGCCGGGCAAGTTCTTTATGCAGACCCAAATCGGGCCGCTTATCCATATGGCAAAAAACCAACTGACCTGGTGACACGCCTTTATCGCACAGGTACAGGCTGACTTTTTCGGCGAGTGCGCCTTTTTCAGTATGGATTTCCATAACAACCCCAGTTTGTATTACTGCTTCGGCTGCTCCATCAAGCGCATCCCTTGAACAATCTGCCCAATTTTGTTCTACTGCAACTTTTACAAAGCCGGCAAGAACCGGGTTGGAAGTTTCAGCTGTTTCGATCAATCCTTCCTGAATCTCTTTGAGAAACAGATCGTAACATTGCTGTGAGTTATTTTTAAACATCCAGTGATCTGGAGCATAATATTTCTTTCGGTGGAAACCAGTACTTGCAATAATGTTTATACCGGTTTCTTTTGAAAGGGTGAAAAGTTTATTTCCATTTCGGCCGCAGCCCGTTGGCTGACAGTCTAATATTGAAGCTCCCCCATCGCTTCGGTATTCCACCAATTCTTTAACGATCGCATTGTAATCAGTTAAAACCGGGGCATTTTTGTCTGCACCATCAACCGGCTCGATCCAGAGATGGTTATGGGCATCAGTGATTCCAAGATGCTCATATGATACGGGACCCAAAACCGTCATCACTGGCCGCGGTATTGGGAAGTCAGAATGTGAGGTCATCTGATGTTAGGGCTCCAAAACAATTTTTAAAGATTTTCTGTCCTCAGCGGCTGTAAATGCTTCTACAGCTTTATTGAGTGGAAAGCGTTGGCTGACAATATCTGAAAGATCAACCAGGCCTGAATTGACGATCCGGGCTGCCTGCCAGCAATCAGCGGTGCTGCAGGCGGTTGTTGCAGTAATGATCAGTTCCCTGTAATGGACAATGTTGGAATCGAAATTGATGGCGGGTCTATCTTTTGGTAACCCGCCAAAAAAATTAATTCTTCCGCCAATGGCGGCCAGATCGAGAGCCTGTTCCTGGGCAACATGGACTGGCGCAGCAACTATGATCAGATCTGCTCCTCGTCCGTTACTTTCTTCGAGGACTGCTGTCTTCAAGTTTTCGTTTACCGGATCGATTACCCTGTCTGCTCCCATTCGCCTGGCCTGGATGGCTCTTTCTGCGATCGGTTCACTGACTAGGACGCGGCCGGCACCACGGGCTCGGGCAAGTTTGGCATGCATGATACCAATCGGGCCGGCACCGATGACAAGGACAACCTCGCCGGGCTTCATGTTTAATGCATTTTGCCCGCGCAACACACAAGCAAATGGTTCCATTAAAGCGGCAACAGCTGTATCGACAGTTTCACTGATGGGAATGATATTTCCCTGTTGTACAGAATTGGCAGGAATGCGAACATATTCAGCAAAACCACCGTCGGATGTAACACCGATCGCATCGTAATTTGAGCAAAGATTATTGTTTCCTGAAACACATTGGGTACAATGACCACAGCCAGTATTTGGCGCGCAGAAGACACGCTGACCAATAGAATAATTGGTTATTCCTGCACCAATTTCAGCTATGGTTCCAACCACTTCATGACCGGGGATCCGGACGGTACCGGGGGCATACATGCGGTGATTTCCATGAAATATCCGTAGATCAGTACCGCAAATACTGGCACTCAACACTTTGACGAGTAATTCACCAGTAGTAATTTTTGGAATTTCAACATTTTCAACACGCAGATCGTTGGGTCCATGATAAACAGCAGCTAACATAATTTTTTACCTTTATTTTTTTTCAGCGTCTAAAATTTCTTTTAGGGTCACAGGGCGTTCTTCCAGGAAGGATTTTGTTCCGGCGAGGACCCCGGCAACAGCCCAGCGGCCATCAAAGCCGCCAGCTTTGGGGTGTGTTTCATTTTGTACACAAGCAACAAAATGTTCCAATTCGTAAATATATGCCCAGGCAAAGCGTTCCGGCCATGTGCGGTAAATTGGGGTGATCAGACCCTGGTCCCTGTTTGTACAGACAACGATGGATTGTCCAGCCAGTTCACCAATCTGCATAATACCTTTATCCCCGACAATTTCAACTCTTGCATCATACCCGTATCCACAGGGGCATATCCCTGAAATTTGGCCGAGTGCACCGCTTTCAAATTTGATATTTACCAGGACATTGTCGTAGAAATTGGGGATATCAATATTATTTGCCTTACCTTTAAAGTTGGCAACTTCTGTGTAGACTCTCAAATAATTTGATCCAAGCAGCCAGCGGGTGGTATCCCAATCGTGGCTGTTCACTTCGGCCAGCATGCCGTTGGAGGTGCGAAGATCACATGCCCAGGGCGGGGGAAGTCCGGGGCCGTGAGTGTTTGACTTGATCATCATTGGGGTTCCGATCTCACCAGCCTGTATTCTTTCTGCTGCTGCAACAAATTCAGGATCAAAACGACGCATGAATCCCAATTGCAAAATCACAGAATGTCTTGAAGTAGCTTCAATTATTTCATCACATTCAGCCAGGTTGAGAGCCATTGGTTTTTCAAGAAAAACATGTTTTTTGTTTTCAGCTGCAATTCTTGTAAGAGGCAGATGAGTTGGTGTCGGTGTTGTAATAATGACTGCCTCAAACTCAACCTTTTCAAGGGCTTCTTCAATACTGTTAAATTGATTATCGATTGAAAAGTCACGAGCGGTTTCTTCGCGTACTGCTGCCATTGGGTCAACAAGGGCAACTATCTTTCCGTTAGGAATATGGCGGGTAAGAGCCCTGGAATGATTTTTCCCTACTCTGCCGGCACCAATCATACAAATTCGAACCTGTTGTTTCATTAACTACTCCTGTTTTTGTCTTTTATCTTTATCGATACGATCTGTTATGCTGAATAAAATTCATTCAACAAACGTTGTAATGAAATATATTTCTCAATTAAAGGTTTATATACCTCATGATTTGCCTTCCCGGGTTCACACGCGTTACCGCTCAAAACAGCAGTGTTTTCAGCATGGGAAGAAAGATCCTTGATTGCCCCAACTGCTTTTCCAGCGATCATAGCTGAACCCCAGGTTCCAAATTCGCTGCCATTTAATTTTTGAGTGGGAACATTCAGGATGTCTGCTTTAATTTGATTCCAAAAACGACTTCGAGCGCCGCCGCCAATCACCCTGGCTTGTATCAGCTCAAGATCCGGGATCAGGCTTTTCAAGATCTTTAAATAATATGCATACTCGTAAGCAACACTTTCGAGGATGGCCCGGGAAAAGTGAGCCTGGGTATGAGACCAGGATGCTCCAATCCAGGCACCGCGCATGGCGGGGTTGGATGGACAGATACGTCCGCCCAGATGGGGAGAAAAGAAAAGCCCATCCGAACCAGGGTTGATATTTTCTGCCATTGAGAGCATCTTGTCATAAATTTCTTCGGAGTTCTGGTTTAGAGACCCGCAATTAGTATTGAAAAATTGATCCCGGAACCATCTTAGTGCCAGACCTCCGCCTCCGATGTAGGCAAGCGGGTGCCATAAACCTGGAATTACAGAACGCATGGTTAGTAGTGCCCGGTTGGAAGTGTCTGCTACATACTGATTCGTACAGCCTGCTAATACAGATGCTGTTCCAGCAACATCAAACAACATGCCATTTCTGACTATTCCGGCACCAAGGGCATTTGCTGCTGTGTCACCAGCGCCGGCAGCTATAGGAGTACCCGGTTGAAGCCCAAATTCCCGGGCTGCATTTTCAGATAATTCACCGACAATATCACAGGGATCTACGATTTTTGGGAGTTTTTCAATATCGAGACCGAATTGATCACATAGTTCCTTTGACCATGATCCATTTTTGGCATCACTGAACCCTGAAAAATGAATATAGGTATGATCGATAAACGTATCTTCAGTTTTTAAACTCGATGCACGAATGGCAACATAAGTACCCGGCATAATGAACTTGGCTGTTTGATTATAGAGATCAGGGTGTTCGTGTTTCCACCAGAGCATTTTAGGACCATGATCACATGTTGGAGGACATCCTGTGAGCTGAGTGATTCTTTCCCCGGCGTCTTTGTCCATCCATTCAATAAACGGCTGGCAGCGCATGTCCAGCCATGAGTCAAAATGCGAGACAGGTTTAAAATCCTCATTAACAAGACCGACACCGGCCATTTGAGAATCGAATGCAATGCTTACAATTTCAGAAGGGTTGATACCGCTTGAGTCGATGCAGCGCTTTACACTCCGGGCAGCAGTAGTGTAAAAATCGTCGTTATTCTGTTCGACGACACCAGGTTTTGGATGTACAAGAGGAACTTCAATCATTGATTCAGCAACTAAAGTTCCATCTATTTGATAGATGGCGGCTTTTGTTGCACTTGTTCCCAGGTCAACTCCAACCAGGTATTTTTTTTGCATTCTACTCTCCAACAGGTATTGAATAAGTTTTTAGTTATTAAAAATAACAGCCTAATTCTCTAAATCATGCGAACGCCATAATTCGACTTCAAACCTGGACCTATCGCCGCGGTGCAATGCGTGATAATACTCAAGTGGTTGTCCTGTACCAGAGAAACTGATGCTGTCTAACATTAGTAACGGAGCCCCTTTTTCAACACCCAGCAGGGCAGCTTCATTCTCATTGGCCAGAACAGCTTCAATGTATCTGCGGCCTTTGGCAATAAACACACCGCATTCTTTTTCCAGGTATTGATACAAGGATTGATTGGTTAGATCGACTTCAGCAAGTTGAGGACAGATCTCATAAGGCAAATAAGTGGTGACCATTTGAATTGGTTCATCGTTGATATATCTGAGCCTTTGGATTTTGATCACTTTTGTACCGGGTTCGATATTGAGAAATTGGGCAACCTTTTCAGTGGCTGGAATAACAAGTTGATGTAAAACTTTTGTAACAGGTTTAAGACCACGTTCAATCATGTCCTGGTAAAAACCAGTCAGTTTTTGAGCAAGGCCCTCACTGATTTTTGGCATAGCAATAAAGGTACCTTTACCTTTACGGCGATTAATAGCACCTTCAAGTTCCATCTCTCTTAATGCCTGCCTGACAACAGTACGGCTTATGCCATATTGTTCACAAAGGTCCTGTTCCGCTGGAATCTGGTCTCCGGGCTGCCAGGTCTTTTGTTGAATTTTTTCTTTGAGAATATCCATTAACTGAATGTAATAAGGCACATAGCTATCAAATTTAATTGTTTCGCCCATAAGTGTTATTCTCCGGAAGTTGGTTTCTTGTAATCCTGTTATTACAACTTGTAATTATAGCAAAATTGTAACCGGTGTCAATGGAAATGGACAAATAAGTGTCGAATCATGAGCTATTTTTATAATTCTCATCGAAAATTTGATGTTTTTGGAAAGTAAAAAGGAAAGGACAATGGAATTTGAATTAACACTTGATAGACAATAAACTCACCGTTATAATAATGTTATCCTGTAAGTACAGGTTTACCGGGATAATTATTAGTATCTCGTAAATTTGTGTTCAGGCAAAAAAGAGATAGATAAAAAAGATCAGACCAAATAACCAGGAGGAACAAATATGAAAATAGGAATCGATAGTTATTGTTATCACCGTTTTTTTGGTGAAGTGTATCCGGATCAAAAACCACCCGCCAAAAATTATACAATGCAGGATTTCCTTGCCCGCGCGAAAGAATTAGATGTGGATGGTGTTTCGTTGGAGTCCTGTTTTTTTCCTGCCAAAGCTGACCTGGCATGGTTTAAAGATCTAAAAACGAAGCTTGATGAATATAAATTTGATAGAGTTTACGCCTGGGGTCATCCCGATGGACTGGAACGAGGCCAAAATTGGACTGCTTACGATGAAATGGTTGCAAGCATTCCCAATGCCAAAGCCATAGGCGCAGATGTAATGCGTGTTGTCGGAAGCAGTTTAATGTTTCGCCATGAACCCCATGGTCCGCAAATCAAAGCCCTGGTCGAAATGTTTAAGAAAGCTGTAGTCGTTGCAAAAGATTTCGGTGTAAAACTGGCTGTTGAGAATCACATTGACTTTACTTCTGACGAGATCCTGCAATTACTGACTGAAGTGGATTCTGAATATTTTGGTTTGAATTTTGATACAGGAAATTTCCTCCGCCTTTTGGACGACCCGATCGCTGGAATGGAAAAATTAGCCCCATATGTTCTTGCGACCCATGTGAAAGACCTGATGCCCGATAAAAACGCCAGGCCCACTGATTGGCATTTCTTTGCTGGTGTTCCAGTTGGACAGGGTTTAATCAACAACCAGGCACTTGCTCAGCTGCTGCATAAAGCCAACTTTAAAGGTTTCCTGGCTGTTGAAATCGATCACCCGCACACAGATTGGACAGAGCGTGAAGAAGAGGCTGTTGCCTTAAGTGTGAAGGAACTCAAGAAAATCGCTGCGGCACTGGTCTAATCCAGCATTTTGGAAAAATAAGACCCTCACTAAAAAGAGTTGCTAAAAAAAGGAGAAAACCCCTTGAAAAAAGTTAATGTTGCCATTATTGGGACGAAGTTTATGGGAAAGGCACACAGTAATGCCTGGACTTCCGCCCCTAAATTCTTCAGTGTTGGTTTACAACCGGTTTTAAAAGTTGCATGCGGCCAGGATCAAGCAGGGACTGGCGAATTTGCAAAAAACTGGGGTTGGGAAGAAACCTCTGACGATTGGAAAAAAGTCGTTGAACGGCCGGACATCGATATTATTGATATTTGTACACCAACCTTTCTTCACAAAGAAATTGTGTTGGCCGCCGCGAAGAACGGAAAACAAATATTCTGTGAAAAACCCGTTGCTCTAAATTATGCAGAAGCAAAAGAAATGTATGAGGCGGCAGAAAAAGCTGGTGTTCTGCATTACTTGAATCATAACTATCGAAGAACACCTGCGATCACTTTTGCAAAGAAAATGATCGAGGAGGGTAAGATCGGTCAGATTTTCCACTGGCGTGGTACTTATCTCCAGGATTGGATCACGGATCCCAACTTCCCGCTGACATGGCATCTGCAAAAAAAATTTGCAGGTGCTGGCCCCCATTATGACCTCAATTCTCACAGTGTGGACCTGGCTCGTTATTTAATAGGTGAAGTTGACAGTGTCAGTGCGATGCTGAAAACCTTTGTTAAAGAACGACCGTTACCTGGTAAGGACGCTGGAACTTTCAAATCTGGTTCTGCCGGCGAAGACATGGGTCAGGTAACCGTTGATGATGCTGCTTTCATGGTGGTTGAGTTTAAAAATGGCGCACTTGGCTCGTTTGAATCCAGCCGGTTTGCCAGCGGCCGAAAAAATTATAATTATTTTGAGATCTATGGCAGCAAAGGCAGCTTGATTTTCAACCTGGAAAGAATGAATGAACTCCAGTACTTGAACCTGGAAGATCCGGCTGATGAACAGGGATTCAGAACGATCCTTGTTACAAATTCAACCCATCCTTATATCGGCGGGTGGTGGCCGCCAGGACATGTGATTGGCTATGAACATGAATTTACACATGCCGTTGTAGATTTCCTAGATCGGAAGAGCGTCGTGTAGGGAAAGAGTGTTCAGAGCCGTGTA